>CAZJZM010000012.1:0-16025 GCA_964550485.1 Microcaldota archaeon
TTCTCCCGATACCGGTGAGATTTATTGCACCATGTATTTTAAGTCGCATATAATGCAAACTTTCATGAGTTGTGGTTTCTTGAATGCTGGTTACAAATGGGGTTTGAGAGAACACAGGTTCATGAAAAAGAAGAGTTGGATTTATGTATATGGTACCTGTAGTAGGATCTATACCCCCCAGGCATCTAACAACCGTGAATTTTGGTCTATTTTAACCTCAGGAGGAGGTAATGAAATTCCGATTAAATCGGAATAATAACTTACTGCCATACCAGTAAAAGTATTTAGGCTGATTCTTGCTCGTTTTAGAGTTTCATTAAAAAGATCTACTATTTTTTCTTTAGTTAGATTTTCTTCTATGATTTTATTTCTGAAGTCAATTATTTTGATTTGTGAAAAAGGAATCTTCTCTAGATTTTGTTTTTTAAGTCCGTCGAGAATTCCGTATATATGTTTTAGACTTTCTGTGTTTTTTTGGGTATCTATTATTCGGGATAATTCATTATGCAGGGTCTTTGTATTAGTCAACTCTCTTTGTTCAGGATTCTTTTTTCGTAGTTTTGACATGTTAAGACAACATTTGTTAGATAAGCCAGATATAAATATTCGTGTATCTGATTGGTAGGATATGCATACTTCTGGGCAGAGTCTAGAGAACGGATTCAGAGTTTCGACTTATTCTTTTCCACAGTTACAGACAGTTGCAATCTCATTTGGAGTGAGATATGGTTCTATAGACGAGAAGGCCAGGATCAACGGCTCGGCCCATTTTCTGGAGCATATGATGTTCAAGGGCACCGCCAAGAGGACATGGAAGCAGCTTGACGACCAGATAAAAGAATTGGGAATCCAGTATAACGCATTCACCGACCATGAATCGACCATATACTTCATGCAGGTTTACAAGGGCTATTTTGAGAAGGCAATGGAAATACTGTCAGATATGATAAGGCATTCAACACTCCCGGAAAAGGAGTTTGAACTGGAGCGCGGGCCGATAATAAACGAGAACCTCATACATCATGACAACCCAAGGTACATGATATCCGATTACATCCCAAAGGTTTTGTACAGGAATCATCCTGCCAAGATGTCAGTCGGAGGGGACAATGAAACTACCATAAAGAACGTGAAGAGAAATGACCTCTTAGAAATATACGACAAATATTACACCCCAAAAAACAGCGTATTTGCAATATATGGAGGAGTTAGCGACCAGAAGGCGCTAGCAGTAGCCAAAAAATATTTCGGAGATTTTGAAAGGGATTACATAAAACCCAAAAGAGAGATTGCGAGGGAGAAGCAGCAGAGAAAGGCTATAACCATAGTAAGAAAGGGGATACAGCAGACAAGAATTGGGATTGGATTCATCTGCGGCGAATTCAAAAACAGCGATATTGATGAATTCCTTTCCCTAAATGTGGTTGAAAGGTATCTGAGCGACAAGCTGTTTGAGGAGATAAGGGAGAAGAACGGACTTTCCTACGATCCGATGGCATCCTACAATCCCTACAGCACTTTTGGATTTATCGCTGCTGCAGCTGGAATTGAGCCTAAGAACCTGGAAAAGACCAAGGGAATAATGCTTGACCAGTTCAAAAAGCTACAGGATGGCGAGATAGAGAAGGACGAGTTGGAAAGAACGAAGAAGGCCTTGAGCATAGAGGCCAGGACGAGTAGGGAGAGCACTACCGCCATGTCCATAAGCATGAGCATTTTCAATCTCATGTATGGAGGCACAGGGATTTTGGATTCCATGCCCGAGCTGATTTCAAAGGTCACAATGGACGATGTGAGGAAATATTCCAGCAAGTACATAGATATCGATAAGTACGGAATGGTTTTGTTGAAACCTGCCTGATTCGAACTTTATTTTCTAATTTTATATACTTAAGTATAAGTTAGTGTAATTGATAACCTTTTTATATATTGAAGTAATAGTATTAATTTGTTGGAATAGACTTGGCTTTAAACCATATTCAATTTTGAGAAAAAAGAATGCGCAAAGGCAGAGTATAAAGGTAATCTGGTACCCCTCCAATCTGAAAAATTGGATCCCCCAAGGATTTGCGGGTTCAAATCCCGCCTCTGCCGCGCAATAGCCAAAGACTATCATTATGTTTATGAACAAACAGGTATTTAAAGTTTTACTAGAAATTAGCCTTCAGTCCTGACAAATGATAGATACGACAGACAACGCCTCGGCAACTTAGTTATATAAACTTTTCCCGTCAAGGGTATTGTATAAGGTGTAAAGATGCAAGTATACGTTGAAAAACCAAAATGCACTGGATGTTCTCACTGTTTTGATGTCTGCCCAGTGGCAGTATTCCAAATGAAGGACAGAGCTAGTCCAGATGTGAATGGAGATGTTGCGCCAGATGACCAGAAATGGAAGGGCAGCCATATTCCTGCAGTTACGGAAAAGTGGGCAAATGTCCAGGATGGTCACCACCATTTTGCAGAGAAGTTTGAGGGAGGGAGCGGAGGCATCTCAGTTGCAATCCAGGGACCTTCTTGCATACTCTGCCAGGCTTGTTTGGTGGAATGTGAGGGAGAATGTATAGTCATAACCGACGATTCAAATAACGTTTACAAATCGATCTACAAGTAAAGTGATCCTATGCCAAATCAAATAAGATGCGCCCACATATTGGTAAAGAACGAGGCTCAGGCAAAAGAAGTTCTGGAAAAGATAAATAAGGGAGAGAGCTTCGCAAAGCTTGCGGAAGCTTATTCTTTAGATAGTTCCAAAAAGAGGGGAGGAGACCTAGGTACGTTTGGGAGAGGAATGATGGTTAGGGAGTTTGAGAACGCTGCCTTTGGTTTGGAAAAAGGACAGGTATCAGGGATAGTCAAGACTCAGTTCGGCTACCACATAATCAAAAGATTGGAATAAGTATAATTTAAGATTTTCCTAAAATCTCCACTATATTTCTGTAAACTTCTGCATTTCCTAGCATGCTAAGATGTCCGCCGTGAATCTCTCGGTTGTCACCGTTTGGAATTAAGCACTTTTTCCAGTTAACTATCCCATCATCTTTGCTGTATATGGAAAATGTTGGAACTTTAGGAGGCATGATGGCTTCGTGTATAAAATCTGCCATCGCTTTCCTACCAGTACCAAGACCTGCTACAACCTGCAATAAACCATCAAGCAAAAAATGTACCTCGAAGGAATCGGTTTTAGGCCCTCCGAGGGTAATTATTTTCTCGATTTTGTCTTTATGCCTGTTCGCATAATAGACTGCCTCCATGCTACCAACGCTATATCCCACTAACACAGGCTTCTTTCCTGTAGCTTCATATGCTTTGTCTACCGCTTTGTCTATCTTGCCCAGGATTGATTCTGAAGTTAGTTCCTTTGGCCCTATCTCTGCCATAAAAGGCACACAGCCTATTCTTTGCAGCCATTCACTAAATGCCCTCCTTCCGGGTTTGATTCCTATGAGACCTGGTATTATGACTATGGGTTGATTGTCAAATTTGGGAATTCCTTCTCCTCTGAATATAGGATCTTTCTTAAGCTTCCTTCTTTCCATTATCATAGAAGGTATTTCAAGTAACCAATTTCTTAAAAAGAGCCTTGGATGTATTGCATCTCCCAATGAACGGGTCTGCCTTTTTTGCACCTCTCTTGGGTTTGCTTCTTGGTTATTTCTTGCAGTAAGTATTTTAATTCTATATTTAAGTGGGGTCTTTCTTTTACTCTTCTGGTCCGCTTTCTCTTCGGGTTTAGTTATAGAAGGTCTTTCAATAGGTATGGGTTTTTCGATTGGCATACTTATGCCTCAGTTTATATGATTTATATAACCCAACACTAGATAATCAGAATTTCCTGATTATCACATGATCAAAGGACTCGAGTAATCGTCTTTTCTCATTTGGAGAGGATATGGGAGGCTACGCCGACTCCGAACGCGAACTTGGATCTGGCAAGCTTTGAGGTTCCTTCCTTCCTTATGAAGTATTTTATATTGACCTCGTCTATTTTGTATCCTTTTTTGGCCAGTTCTATAGCGAAAAAGGCTATTCCTGCCCGGTAGGGCTTGATCTCCTTGATCTCTTCGAAGGCGCTTTTCTTCATGACAAATAGGCCAGTAAGGACGTCGTGGAGGTTTGTATGGTATGAAAGATTGAACAGCGTTGTCAGGATTAGGTTTCCGGTCTGGAGATAGGTGTTCATGGAACCTTCGGAGAGGCCTGAGAGCCTGTTTCCTAGGACCATGTCTGCCTCGCCTCTGCCTATCAGCTCTATCCCCTTCTTGATCCCGATAAGTTCATGGGTATCGTCCGCATCTATGCTCGCCAAAAGTTTTCCGTTTGCGTGCCTTAGGCCGAGCATTATTGCATTCTCCACTCCCCTGTCTTTCTGCTTGAGGACTTTGACTCCTGTTTTCTGCACCCGCTTGAAGTACTCGTCGCTGCTTTTGTCTACTATTATTATCTCTGTGTCATTTCCCAGGAGCTTCCTTGTCTCCTGTATTATTTTGAAGAGGCTCTCCTCTTCTATGGTAGGTATTATCACGCTTACCTTTGGCTGTGCTGGCATTGATCCACGATATATAATCAGGCTATTCTGATTTATAAGTTTGTGACTATAAAGACTTTTATACCTTGAGGAAGTAAATATTAGAACTATCAGTCTGTATTTTATACCCTATAGGTTGTACAATGACCAAAATAATAGTAACTGGGACCCCAGGTTCCGGAAAGACGACTATACTCTCAAAAATCAAGTCGGTAAAGATATTCAACCTTGCCGATGAGATGCTCAAGCTCTCCGCTGACAAGGGAGTGGTGAACAGGGACAAACTCAGGTATATGTCCTACCTCGACATAGCGGACATCAGAAAGGCGGTAATCGAAACCGTCTTCAATCCGGACCAGGAAGACGCCATAATAGACACCCACATAACAGTCAAGAAGGGAACGAGGTATGTCCCGGGATTCACAACCCAGGATCTGGATGTCTTCAGGGGAGTTGGAGGCTTTGTCTACATAGACTCGCATGCAAATGATATCATGTTCAGAAGGCTTACAGACAAGACAAGGATACGCGAGGATGAGCCAGAGGAGGAGATACACGAGCAGAGAAGGATAAACATGTCGCTCGCGGCCTACTATTCGGCTCATCTGAATGTGCCTCTCTATGTCATAAAGAACAGGCAGAACCAAGTGGATCGCGCCGCTGCCGAGCTCGAAGTCGCAATAAAAGAAGTATTGGGAAAATGATATGCTAACAATAATCCAGTTTGAGCTGATAGGCGTTGCGGTTGCCTACTCTTTACTTTTAGTTGCACTACAGAGGATACTTATCAATGTGGATAGGATGTATGAGATACGGGCCCACATGAACAAGCACCAGACCCACCTCATGAAGATGGTGAAGGAGAATGCGAGCAAGGAGGAGATAGCGGCCAAGCAGAAGATCCTCATGGAAGCGAGCACTGAAAGCATGAAGATGCAGTTCAAGCCCATGATTGTCACCCTGCCTTTGTACGCTGTCCTTTATTACTTGGTTTTGCCGCATTACTTCGGTGGGGTTCCAAACCTATCAATACTTTCGTTCTCGCTCAGCTACCGATGGACATTTATAGTATTTTCATTAATACTTACCATGGTACTTACGCAGCTCATCTCGTTGTATGACAGGAGGAGGCTGAAGGACAAGTACAACTTCGGGCTCATGCAGCCGTCCTTCAAGGAGGACAGTACCCAGCAGACCCAGACGATTAATCATTAATTAGGTGTTAATTTGCCAAAACCAATGCAGAGATCAAGGAGCATGAGAAGACTGGATAGAGTTACCCCCACAGGGAGACACGTAATACACTACAAGAGAAGAAAGGGAGCGATGCCACGCTGCAGCATATGCAAGGGAGAGCTCTCTGGAATCTCGATCAATGGAAAAGCAAAAGGCAAGACCCTCAAGTCGACTTCGAGGATCTTCGGAGGTACTCTGTGTAGTAACTGCGCTTCGGAAGTGATAAAGTACGCAAGCAGGGTGGAGCAGGGAGAGATGAAGCTGAGCGAAGTGGGAATCAGGCACAGGGCCTACATCCTCCAAATGATATCTCATTAACAGGAGACCGTGCGGACTTATAACTTTGAGTTATCTGCTTGGAAGGACTCAACGGCAAAACTTTTGTAGTCTTTTGTATCTTGAGCAACGTATATTGACTTATAGGGCAAAGTATGTTTTTAAACGCAGAAAGACTTAATAATCAAGAAATTATATGTAAGTGGCGTGTTAAAATGGCTCTTAGAGAAGTAATATTGACAAGGAAACTTTGTCACGCAATAGATTCAAAAGTGGAGTTGGGCGAATTGAAGATCTTGGTGCGTGAGGGAGCGAAAGTGGATGGTGTCATTGGATATAGACCATTTCTCCATGCTGCAAGAATTGGTTATACTGAAGCAATGAAATTTCTTCATGAAGAGGGTGCGAAGGTAGATCAATGGGGGATAATGCGCAGACCAGGAGGTTTTGGATATACACAGGCAATACATTTTGCCACTTTCAGTAGAGATGTGAATAGTACGAAGTTTCTTTTAGATGCTAAAGCGGATATAAATGCTCGTATACTAGGATTTTATGGTTATCTTGATCCAGATACTTTAAATGGGAGGGTTATGTTTTCTGCTAGTCCTGTTCAATTGGCCTTTGTCGATAACCGTTCTATAGGAAATCTTGGGAAACAGCTTACTGTGAGAGACTTATTGTTAGAAAGAGTAGAATGGGACATGGCGCTGAAAGATTTGGCCCGATTTTTCTAGAAATAGTCACTGTCCTTTGCCCATGAACTTGGACATGTTCTTGTTGAACTGCCTGTCGTTCTTGAACATCTCGTAGAACTTCCTCATCTTTGCAAAATCAGTGAGCAGGCCTTTGACATCTTTCTCTGAGGTTCCGCTGCCTTTCGCTATCCGCTCTATCCTACTGTGCTCCCTAACCAGTCTTTCGTTCTTCCTCTCCTCCAATGTCATCGAGGCTATTATCGCCTCGTATTTCTTCAGCTTGGTCTCGCCGACTTCCGCAACGTCCTTTGGCACGTCGCTCAGACCCATCATTCCCAGCACGTTCTTCATGGGACCCATCTTGGACATCGCCTTGAGCTGGGTGTAGAAGGTCTGGAAGTCCAGATTCTCTGCGTTCATCTCATCTGGCTTGATGTTCGCTTCCTTCACTGCGTCATTCACATGCTTTAATAGCGATTCAATGTCCGGAATTCCAAGGAGCCTTCCCACAAATTTCTTTGAGTCGTAAAGTTCCAGCGCGTTGGCCTTCTCCCCAGTACCGACGAACATTACTCTTACGTGTGCTGCATTTACTGCGCTCAGTGCCCCTCCTCCCCTTCCAGATCCGTCAATCTTTGTTACTACTACACCGGTTATCTTGACAGCGTTGTCGAATTCCTCGGCCTGCCTTCCGGCAACCTGGCCGGTGTCCGCATTTATCACAAGGAGCTTTTCGTCAGGCTTGAATTCGTTGTTTATGGTCTTCAGCTGTTCGGCCAGTTCCTTCTCGAATGCGCTCCTTCCGCTCGAATCGCAAATTATCACCTTCCTTCCGGCCAGTTCCTTCAGGCCGTTCTTGATTATCTTCCTCACGTCGGTCTCTCCCTTCATTCCAAAGAATGCCGCGTTCACCTGCTTTGAAAGGGTCTCGAGCTGCTCGTAGGCCGCAGGCCTGGTCACGTCGCAGGCTATCAGCCCCACGCTGAGCCCCCTGTCCTGGTAGAACTTGGCCAGCTTGGCGGTGGTGGTGGTCTTTCCGGAGCCGTAGAGCCCGAGCATAAGTATCCTCTTTGGTCGCACGTCAGGCTCGTAGCTCTCGCCCATCAGCTTGACCAGCTCGTCGTAGACCATGTTGGTTATGTAGTCCTTGGGGCTCACTCCAGCGGGAAGCTTCTCCCTGAGCGCCGCCTCCTCTATCTTCTTGGTGAATGCTGAGACTAGGGCTATCTCCACGTCAGCCGAGATGAGGGCCTTCTGGAGCTCCTTGTTGAACTCCCTTATGGCCTTGGCATCGATTATTGTGGCTCCGGTAAGCCTTGAAATTGCCTTCCTTATGCCTTCTCCGAGATCCATAGAAACCATGAAATAAGATACTATTATATTAATAATCGCAGATATTTAAGGGTTATATGTCAATGGGCTCATAGCTCAGCCTGGTCAGAGCGCTGGTCTTATAACAACTTCTTAGAAAGAAGTAAGAAAGCCAGATGTCGTGAGTTCAAATCTCACTGGGCCCATTATTTATCTGTGATTACGTACTGCTTAGGAGACCAAGATGGAACGCATGACATAAACAGTGTCATTTTGCCATCCCAATAAAATTTTTCCTTCTTTTCTATCAATATCATGTCTCCTGTTTTGAGTTTGACTTCCTTGTTTCTTACAAAGGCATTGCCATTGCCATTCAACACGTAAACAAGCTCGTTACATGCCCTATTCAACGCATGTCCTTTCTCAGGATATCTTCCCGAAATCTCGGCAATCGCTCCGTTGATGATTTTATCCTTCATCGGATACTCGTAAACAACGCAGTTTTTTCCGTTCCTAATCCTCTTTCTTTTGGAGCGATTTGACAGTTTCATTTGAATAACCAGGAGAAACACAGATTGGGCTAGGTTTTCCCCATGGACGCTAGTGCCGATTTTATCTCTGCGTAGTTTGGCTCAACCGTAGGATCGTCAGATACCCATTTGTACCTTACTACTCCCTTCGAGTCTGTGACAAAAACAGCTCTTTTTGCAGCAGTATATCCATCCAGATTGGCGAAATTCTCAAGCATGACTCCGAATTTCTTTATCGCCTTTTTCCTGTAGTCGCTAAGTATTGTAAAATTAAGTCCGTTCTTCTCTTTGAAACCTTTGTTTGCGAATGGCCCATCAACGCTTATTGCGTAGACTGCACCATTCATCGAATTGAATTCAGCCATGCTGTCCCTG
This sequence comes from Microcaldota archaeon, assembly GCA_964550485.1. Classification (GTDB taxonomy): domain Archaea; phylum Micrarchaeota; class Micrarchaeia; order Micrarchaeales; family CABMGC01; genus JAJZIZ01. The sequence goes on from CAZJZM010000012.1 coordinate 8,958, forward strand.
AATTTGCATAGCTCTGCAGTGCAGACGCCTGTGAAGGCACCAGGGAAGAATGCGAGTATCGCGGCTTTGCCCTTGATGTCTTTCTTGACATTGACCACTTTAAGCTCCGTATCTACAAGTTCGACTTTGGGTACTTTTTCTCCTATTTCTACCATATTAACACCAGATTATTTTGGTGAGCGGAATATAAATATTCGTCTTTGGAAGTTTGGGATACAAAGCTATAACCGAAGACTTTTTAGGCATTACGTTTCATTTCAGCCAACTTCAGTCTTGCTGAAGGCATAGGCTGCTATTGAAACCATTATTATGGTCGAAATTAACATTGCAAGCAGATCTGTCCATATGGAGAACGTCCCGGTGCCAAGAAGGGCGTTCCTTAGACCATCAACTCCGTATGTTAGAGGATTAAGATAGATTATGTACTGTACGTAGGTAGGCAGCGCTGATGCGGGAAAGATGCTGTCCGAGAGGAAGAACAAAGGCATGGTGAAGAAGCTTGTCACCAGTTGGAAACCTTGGAAATCGCTTATCAATGACCCAAGCGTCAGGCCCAAGCCTATGAATGTCGCGGCTATCAGAGCCATGAAGACCAGCGCAAGAATGGTGAGCGCCGTTATATGTATCTGGAATCCCAGCAGAAGCGCGATTGCAACCACAAGTATGCTCTGAAGTATTGCAGTCGTTCCTCCGCCGAATATCCTGCCTATTACAATGGAGGTTCTCGAATTGGGGGTTACTAGTATCTCCTTAAGGAACCCAAACTGCCTGTCCCAGAGCACCGCCGATCCTGTAAATATTGATGTGAAGAGAAGAGACATGCCTATTATCCCAGGTACTATGAAATCGAAATAACTGCCGCCGGTGCTTAGGTGCACAAGGCTTCCCAGCCCTAGCCCGAGTCCGAGCAGGAAGAAGATTGGCATCATCAGCATTCCTATTATCCTTGACTTGGCCCTAATGAACCTTTTGGTGTCCCTTAGCCATAAAACATAGATTGCGTTAGTGTCCATCTTATCTCCTGTTCCACCTGCTATGTCTTGCCCTCATGCTGTCCATTGGATTTCCCGCCTCTTCCCTTATGGTCTTGCCGGTGTAGTGTATGAATACATCCTCAAGGCTCGGCTTATGCAGACTGACTGAAACTATTCCAATGTTGTGCTTTCCGGCCAAAACGACAAGTTCGGGAATCTTCTTTTCTCCTTCCTCGACTGTGAGGTCTACAAAGTCATCATGTTTCGAGATAGTCTTTACCCATTTAAGATCTTTCAGTATTTTAACAAACACCTCTTGATTCTCCTTGCCGATCTGAAGGGAGATGATATCTCCGCCGAGTTTGTCCTTCAATGCCTTTGGAGTGTCCAGTGCGACTATCTTTCCTTTGTCTACGAAAGCGACGCGGTTACAAAGGTAGTCGGCTTCCTCAATATAATGGGTCGTCAGTATCAGCGTTGTCTTATTCGTCTCGTTGAGTTTTTTAATATAATCCCAGATATGCCTTCTTGTCTGCGGATCGAGACCGATTGTCGGTTCATCCAAGAATAGGATCTTTGGCTGGTGTATGAGCCCCCTTCCGATCTCCAGCCTTCTCTTCATTCCGCCAGAATAGTTTTTTACAAGCACATTGGCCTTGTCCTCCAGTTCAACGAGTTTTAGAACCTCTGCTATCTTCTCGTTTCTCTTTTCCTTGCCTATCTTGTAAAGTATCGCATGGAACTCGAGGTTTTCCCTTCCGGTTAGGTCATCGTCAAGTGATGGATCCTGAAATACGATGCCTATGCTTTTTCTCACATCGTTCTGCTGCTTTTTTATGTCGTATCCTGCGACCGTTGCGTCTCCAGAGGTTGGAGGAAGCAGGGTTGTGAGCATTTTTATCGTGGTTGTCTTGCCTGCGCCGTTTGGCCCGAGCAGGCCGAATATCTCTCCGTTCGTAACGTGGAATGAGATTCCGTCTACAGCGACAAGATCACCGAACTTCTTTGTAAGCTTATCGGCCTTTATGTCATCGGTTTCAGTATGCTCTTTCATCAAAATCATTGGGATGGTCTAAGTTTAGACTATTCTAAATGTACACTTAAAGTATAAAAACCCGCACTGCAGGATTAATTATCTGAATCTCATTGAGTCGAGGTTCATAGGGGAACGCGTCTCCACCCTGAACCGGTTGTTGAGAGACCTTGCCAGGTCGTCGCACTTGCTCTCCTCGCCGTGCATTGTGAAGATCTTCTTTGGCATTGGCCGCAGCTTCTCGACAAAGTGCATGAGCTGGTTCCTGTCGCTGTGCCCTGAGAAGCCCTCCATTGTCTTGACCTGCATGTTTACCTTTAGCGGCTCGAGCTTTCCCTCCTCGTTTGGCAGCGCTACCTCGGGAAGGCCGTTCTGGACCCTTCTTCCGAGTGAGCTTGCCGCATTGAAGCCGACAAACATTATCAGGTTCTTCGGATCCTCCGCCATCGCCTTGAAGTACTCGAGGCTGACTCCGCCGTTCAGCATTCCGCCGCTTGCGAGAACCACCGCCGGACCCCTTTCGAGAATCTCGCTCCTCTCCCCCTTTGCGATTTCGAAGACCTCGCTCTCGAATGGCGAGTTGTTATTAAGTATCCTTTTCCTCAGGCTCATCTTCATGTACTCAGGGTAGGCGGTATGGATTGCGCTTGCCTCGAGAATCATCCCGTCCAGGAAAACCGGCGCCTCTATCTTGTAATTGGGATTGTTTGTGATGTAGTTTTCAAGGACAAGCGAGAGCTCCTGGCTTCTTCCCACCGCAAAAAGCGGTATAAGTACCTTTCCTCCGTTTTCCACAGTCCTCTTTATAGCGTCCATGAGTTCCAGTTCCATCTGGCCCCTGTCCTTTGTTATGTCCCTTGCGCCTCCGTAGGTGCTCTCCATGAAGAGCGCGTCTATCCTTGGATATCGTGTATCGGCCTGGTCGAAGAGCCTTGTGTAGCCGTACTTCATGTCTCCAGTATGGACTATGTTGTAAAGCCCCTCTCCTACGTGTAGATGGACTATTCCGCTTCCCAATATGTGGCCAGCGTTATGATAGGTTAGTTTGATTTCCTCAGTGACGTTGGTCACCTCTCCGTAATCCCTTGTTATCATGTGCATGAGCATTGTCTTGATATCCTTCTCGCCGTAGAGCGGCGTCCCTCCGGTCTTCTGGACAAGTTTTACATAATCGTAGAGGAGAAGGGCTGCGAGATCCCTTGAGGGAGGGGTACAGTATACCGGTCCTTGGTATCCGAACTTGAAGAGGTATGGTATGAAACCCATATGGTCCATGTGCGCATGCGTCAATATGACCGCGTCAATGTCGTTTATCGTGATATTGGCGCTGTCCAGGTACGGAAATGCCTTGTTCTGATCTCCGCTTCCAGTGTTGGCGTCCAGCCCTTTTATTCCGGGCTCAGGACTTATTCCGCAGTCTATGAGTATCTTCGAATGATTTGTCTCGAGAAGAAGGCAGCTCCTTCCAACCTCCCTGAATCCCCCCAGACCGGTGGCCTTGAGCCATTCGCTCTTGACAACTACTCGGTTTATCTTGGTTCCTGTTGTCTTGAGGAATTTCTTCCTGAAGTCTGATTCCCTGAAGAGCAGCTGCCTTACTCCGTTTATGACATCGCTGTTCATTGTCGGCGTTCTGAGCACTTTTGGTACCCAGCCCGTCTCGTTTATTATCCTTATGAGCGTGCTTCCGCCCTTGCCTATCACCAGGCCTGGCTTCATCGCCTCTATTGAGACCTGGGCGAACTCCTTCTCAAACCTGATCTTCTCCTCGGTTATTCCGGCCTCCGGCGGAACTATCTCGACTATCTTCTTTAGCGCCTCTTCCTCTCCCATGAGGTTTGAGGGATCTCCCCTCACTATGATCCTTTTCTTTATGGTTGCCGAGATGTTCTTTATCACGTTCTCGTCGTTGTAGACCTTAGCGACGTCCTTTACGTAGACCGCTATGTCCGGTCCCTCGTATTCTACTTCCACCACTCCTGCTTCTGAGGGAATTAGTTCCTTAACTTTCTCCAGAAGCTCTTTGTTTTCCTTTGGTTCTCCGTTTGTCAAAAAACTACCTTGCGCTATAAACTACTCTATATTTTCTAATAACTAAGAATCGAATGAATCTTGTCTTCCCTTTTACCCAATTTACTTGAGAAACTTCTCTATTTCGTCTTTCGTGTGCTCTCTGTAGCCCTTCTTTGTTATTGTTATTATCTTCATGCCGTCTCCCGTCGCCGAGTCCTTCTTCATGGCTATCTTAAGGGCCTTTGCGAGATGCTTTGCGGCATCCTGCGTTGTAAGTTCCGGGGTGTATACGCTTTCGAGATATCCGGTGGCCGCTATCGAGCCGCTCCCTGTTGAGGTATATCTTGATTCCTTGATGTATCCTCCTACCGGGTCAATGTCGTATATCTCAGGTTTTTCGTTGTTCAGGCCGCCAAGGATCAATTCGACCATGTATGGATACATTTTGTTTTCCTGAAGCACCAACGAAAGTATGGATGTTGCGGAGGTAGGTGTCATCGGCTTTGCCTCGTTCATCCTGTAGAGCTCGTTCTGCATCTTTATCAGCTTTACCAGGTACTCCGCGTCTCCGACCCCTCCCGCGATGGTCATTGCAAGGTTATCGTCTATCTTGTGGATCTTGATGGCCTCTCCGCTTGAGATGTAGGTCCCATAGGTGGCCCTTACGTCCGCTCCCATTACTATGCCGTCACTGCAGACTATGCCAACTGTAGTAGTACCATGCTTAATGTGCTCTGCAACATTTGTGTGATCCATAACAACTCCCTAAAATCTAAAAGTACCGATTATCCTAAATTAGTTATACTAAGAAAAATACAAATCCAAATAATAAAGATTTGAATAATAAACTTATACTATTAAGCTACCGTTACCTATAAAATACTTGCTATTTTCTTGGCTGGCCAATTCCGCATAGGCAAAGGTTCGGTGCAACTTGGTTATCTTGACCATGTGGGTCTTCCCAATTCGCGCCTTGGCATTCTTTACGAACACCACAATGTCGTTTATACGACCGATTCCTTCCCCTTTAGGGCTCCTTGCGTTGAGCCTCATCTCATAGGTTTCACCCTCTACCAAGCTCTCTAATCCCATTTCATTCCCCAGTGGATATTACATTTCAAATTAAGCCAACTGTAAAATGGCCTCTTCCTCTTCCCACAGTAATATTGCTAGAAAGATATATAAAGGTTCTGTGCAATTTCGTATTTGTATTCAGAAAAATGGCTGATGTTTGGGTAATTTCCAATTAAAAGAGAGAAAGAGGGAGAAAATCTCAAACTGGCCTTCCGAGATAAACTCAGTTCATGTTCGAATCCGGAGACTGAAACGCTACCTGACAACAGTGATGTTCTTTATGCCGAAGTTGAGGTAGGGGTTCTGCTGCACGATCGTGCTGCTGTTGGGTTCATAGAAGATTAACTGGTTGAGCCCCTGCGGCATTGGGATTTTTACCGAGTAGTTTGCCATCGCCTTAGTAAGATTCAGAGTGGCGAGCGGGGTGTCATTGTTATTCAGGAAAAGGTAAAGCTTTCCTATAGATGCGTAGGAGTCTGCCTGGAAACTCACATTTGCAACGGTGTTGTTCGGGACGAAGACCGTGATTCCGCGGATATTGTCGCCCCACCAGGCGGATTCGAAGGTCTGGTTGCAGGCAGTGTTGGCGCAGTATTCGTATCCGGGGATCCATGTGCCCGAGATGTAGGAGACAATGGATCTGCCTCCGTAAAGATGCTCGATGAGAGAGCTGGAATAGACTGTGACATTGGAGTCCTGGTATACCGGATTGCCGAACATGCTGTAGATATAGGTCTGCATGTTGGCCAGCTCGCTCGGCGTATATGCGTTGTTTATAATTGAGATGGTGCCGACATTGTAGGCAGTGAGCCAGAAGAGGGTGAGGTTTGAATAATCCTCATTGATCGGATACGGATAAATGAAATTGTTGCCGCTTTGCAGATATGCCGCCGAGACGACCAGTGGTACGTTCTCCAGAAGCTGCTGCTGCGAGGCGTTCATCCTTGTGAGGTAGCCTCCGAAGATGGGCTTCCTGAAGGCTGTCTGGTAGTACATTGAGATTCCCGGATAGAGGAATGCGCCGGTAACCAGATTCGGCAGTGCGGGAAGCTCAAGCACAGACGAGTTGCTGGCTGTCAGGCCCGCGATCTGGCTGTAGCCCGAGGGTATGGTTGCGTTGGTTGCGAGAGAGCTTGCAAAACTGGACGAAAGAGGCATGCCGTTGTATTCTATCAGTATCAGGACCGAGAAGATCACGGCGAGCGTGAGGCCGCCTCCCATGTTGTACTTTGATTTTGAGAGATGGTCGAAGCCTATCGCGGCGAGAACCGCGAGGGCGAGGGCGACTATTACGTCGAATCTACCAGGCTCTCTCACCAGATTGAAGAGGGGTATCGCCCTGTAAACCGAGTAGAGTGTAGGTATTCCGGTTGCGGCGCCGAATACCTGTATGTTTGGGCCTATGGCAAGGAACACAAAGGCCAGGAGTATTACTATCCAGTAGATTATGTCCCGCATCTTGTTCTTTTTATGCTCGTGGTAGAGCGCCAGGAGGGCGAGGAGTATTACGCTGTAGCCCAGATAGGAGATCTTCTCGGTGACGGCCGGAGCGTACTGCTGCCCCTGGTAGGTTGTGCCGTAGACCGATTGGAGCAACCCGCCCAGGTAGATGTTATGGAAAAGGCCGTTGTAAAAGCTCGGCAGGAAGAAGGAGGCGAGATTGTCGCTGTAGAGCATGTTGTGCGCTATGTCCGAAAGCTGGCTGGCCGAGCCAAGCGAAGAGCTGAGGTTGGTTGCTATTGATAACAGGAATGGGGATGCTATTACGGCGACGAATATTAAGAGCAGTCCGACGTTTATTACGAAAGGTTTGCTGAGGACGTCCTTCCTCTCGAGTATTAGGAACAATATGATTGAAACTATTGCGAAGGCAACAATCATTATGCCCTGCTCTATGTCTCCTGCAAAGGTGAGCAGGATGAAGGCTATCGCCGCATAGAGCGCATTACCGGCGAGTTCATGCGCCGCTTCAGC
>CAZJZM010000013.1:0-15498 GCA_964550485.1 Microcaldota archaeon
GGAGGCGACGACGAAGGCTCCGCACAGCCTTTTGAACGCCACCATGGCAGGAAATGGAAGTGGTTCTCATTCTCATGGAATGGAAACATCGCCAATTTCACATCACTTAAGAAAGAACTGGAAAAGGAACAGTACCAACTGGTAAGGAACCTCGACACTGAAGTAATCCTTCACTTCCTTGAAAGATCACAGATAGGGGCTAAGAAGACACCCATGCATGAAGTCTTCGCAAACCTTTCCGAGAAATTCGACGGAGCTTACAACATCGCATACCTTGATGCGGAAGGCACCCTCATCGTAATGAGGGATCCAATGGGCATAAGACCGATGTGCTATTCCATAAGCGATGAAATCTCCGGAGCCGCCTCAGAAAGCGTCGCCCTCTCAAATCTGGTAGAAAGCGAGATCAAAGCTCTAAAGCCCGGAGAGATGTTCATCTCGAATGGCGAATCGACTGAGGTGAAAAGATATGCAAAAAGTCCGAGAAACGCCCATTGCATGTTCGAATACGTTTACTTCTCCAATGCAGCGACAGTTCTTGACGGCAAGTCTGTCTATGAAACCCGCTGGAAGCTTGGGGTAGAGCTCGCAAAGCAGGAGACCCTCAAGGTAAATGCCAATGATTTTGTAGTGGTGCCGGTTCCAGACACAGCGAAACCCGCCGCAGACGCATATGCCCACACAATAGGCATTCCTGAGATGGAAGGACTTATCAGGAACAGGTTTGTGGGAAGGACATTCATCTTCGGGCAGGACAGGATGGAAAAGGTCAAGCAGAAATACTATATCAACACGGCCGCAATAAAGGGCAAGAAGGTGATACTTGTTGACGACTCAATATGCAGAGGCAACACCTCAAGGTTCCTCATAAAGTATCTTCGCGAGAGTGGCGGCGCTGCGGAAATACACATGCGCATCACCTGCCCTCCCGTCAGGAGTCCATGTTTCTATGGCGTGGACATGTCCACCATCGGAGAGCTCATAGCAAACAGGCATTCCAGCAAGGAGCAATTGCACAGCACAGGCTGGGTGGACCTGGACGAGGAGGTGGTGGAGAAGATGGGCAAGGAGATAGGCGTCGAGTCGCTGAGGTTCATGAGCATGGATGGACTAGTCAAGTCCATAGGCCTGCCAAAAGGAAAGAAGGACATGTGCGCGGCCTGCATTACGGGCGAATATCCGACAGAATGGGGCACCAAGCTGCGTCAGGAGGCACTAGCCCGCTATGAGCAAGGGCTCGAAGGCAAGAGGACCTATGAGTAAATCTCCTGTGGTTAAATGAAAGTTCTTGTGGTGGGAAGCGGGGGAGGCGCGGGAAGGGAGCACGCAATCTGCTGGAAACTTTTCCAGAGCAAGCATGTCAAGCAAATCTTCTGTTCCTCTGGCAATCCAGGCACCGCAGAAGTGGCAGAAAACATAGACATCAAAGCAGACAACATATCCAGCCTGGCAGATTTCGCTGAAAAAGAAAAAATAGACCTGACATTCGTAGGCCCTGAAGCGCCTCTGGTGGCAGGCATAGTCGACGAGTTTGGGAGGCGAGGGCTCAAAATATTCGGTCCCAGCGCCGCCGCCGCGAGGCTAGAGGGCTCAAAGGACTTCTCCAAGAGCATAATGCTCGCAAGCGGCATACCCACCGCACGCCACAGAACCATAACGAGCATGGAGGAGGCGCGCGACGCAATAAAAGAGTTCCAGAAGGCAGCAGTAAAGGCTGACGGGCTCGCAGGCGGAAAGGGAGTGATAATCTGCCACAACAGAACTGAGATAACCGAGGCTGTCAACACTCTGATGAATGAATCTCTTTTCGGCAGAGCAGGAAAGAAGATAGTGATCGAAGAACTTCTGGAAGGCGAGGAGGCAACAGTCCTGGCATTCTGCGATGGGAAAACCGCAAAGCTAATGGTTCCAAGCCAGGACCACAAAAGAATATTCGATGGAGACAAAGGTCCCAACACAGGCGGCATGGGCGCATACGCACCCGCTCCCACAGTATCCGGTCTTGAGAAGCAGATTCACGATACCATTTTTATACCAGTGCTCAAGGAAATGGCCAGAAAGGGAACTCCGTACGTAGGGATTCTGTATGCCGGCCTTATGGTAAAAGACGGGAAGTTCAATGTGCTAGAGTTCAATGCCAGATTTGGCGATCCTGAAGCCCAACCCGTCCTTTCCTTGCTGGAAAGCGACCTTGTTGAAATCGCCCAAGCATGCCTTGAAGGAAAACTATCTGACAAAGAAATAAAATGGAAAGAAGGCGCAGCCTGTTCAGTTGTAATCTCCTCAAAGGGCTACCCCGGAACATACTCAACAGGTAAGGTAATAACCGGAATCGAAGAAGCAGAGAAACTAAAAGCCGTCAGGATCTTTCAAGGCAGCACAAAGCGTGATGGCGACAAAACAGTCACCAGCGGGGGCAGGGTCCTCAGCATCACAGGGATAGGCCAATCGATAAAGGAAGCGATAGATAACGCCTACCTCGGAGTTTCATGCATACGTTTTGATGGGATGCACTATAGAAAAGACATAGGCAAGGCCGTGCTTCAGGAGAGGTAGGATTTCGTGGAGAAACAATCCATACGTTCTCAAATGATAAAGAAAAGAAACACCCTCTCGAAATCTGAAGTCAAGAGGCTAAGCGGTAAAATATGTTCAAAAATACTTGAGCTGCCCGAAACTAAACAAGCCGAATCTGTCGGAATCTACATATCCTTCAAGAATGAAGTTCTTGCGGAAATGCTCCTAGCGCCACTGTTTGCCAAAGGCAAGAAAATATTTGTTCCTGTAGTCTCTCCTAATACTCCCATAAGGTTTGCACATCTACTTCCTAAGGCTAAAACCAGATGCGGATTAAAGGGCACAAGGGAACCAATTAAAAAAAGCTTTGCAAAGGAAGGAGAAATAAACGTTTTTGTAGTTCCAGGCCTGGCCTTCGACCTTGACGGCTTCCGTATTGGATGGGGAAAAGGTCATTATGACCAATTCTTTTCGCGGAATAAAAAAGCGATTAAAATAGGAGCGGCTTATGATTTTCAGATAGTAAGAAAAATTGATGCCGAAGCCCACGATGTCAAAATGGATCTTATTGTTACAGAAAAAAGAGTTCTAAATTTCTAAAATAAGTTTTGTCAACCAATGACGAGTCTGCCATCCGAGACCATCTTAATTGCTTCAAGGAGACATTCTTGCTCAAGTTTCTGGACTTTCGCCTTCAATGTTTCGGTAGTCTCGCCATCAACCACCTCACACTTCTTCTGCATTAAGATCTTCCCTCCATCCAAGGTCTCGACAACTTCATGCAATGTACATCCTGTTTCCTTCTCATGATTGTGAATTACCTGCGCATGAACCTCAAGGTTCATCCCCCCAGCGTACTTTGGGAGCAGGCTAGGATGGATATTCCATATCCTTCCCCTAAATTCCTTCACGAAATAGGGGGTGAGTATCTTCATAAAACCGATAAGAAGGATGAGCTCTGCCTCTCTTTTTCGCAGCTCGATGACGACTGCCGCCTCAGCATCTGAACGGTTGCCGAATCTTTTATAATCCACGCTGAAGGTCGCAATTCCATGCTTCGCTGCGCGCTGAAGTATAATTGCATCCTCCTTATCAGAGGCCACCAAGACAATCTCGGCGTCTAGCTCCTTCCTTTCGATGGCGTCTATTATGGCCTGTAGGTCTGTCCCGTTTGTAGAACCCAACACTCCCAGCTTTACTTTCCTGGCCATTCAATATCACGGCAGGCCTTTATGGTATTCTCCATTAAGCTCGCAATGGTCATCGGACCGACTCCTTTAGGCACCGGAGTTATCCAAGACGCCTTCTTTATTACCTCATCAAAGTCGACATCCCCGGCCAGCTTGCCATTATCCAGCCGGCTTATGCCCACATCTATGACTACGGCACCCTTCTTGACCATATCCGCCTTCACAAGTTTCGGTTTCCCTACAGCAGATATCAATATATCCGCTCTCGTGGTGAAATCCGAGAGCTCTTTTGTCTTGCTATGGCAGATTGTAACAGTGCATCCCCTGTTAAGCAGCATCACGGCTATAGGTTTTCCTACAATATTGCTCCTGCCTATGACTACCACGTTCTTTCCCTCAAGCTCTGGAATTACCGACTCAAGCAGTGTAACAATCCCTCTCGGAGTAGCGGGCTGGAAGCACTCCTTGCCCAGGAGATTCTTTCCCTGATTGTAAGGATGCAAACCATCCACGTCCTTTGCAGGATCAACAGTTTCCAAGACTTTCTTATGGTTTAGGTGCTCCGGAAGTGGGAGTTGGACCAATATTCCATGGACCTTCCTGTCTGCATTGAGTTTTTTTATTTCATTTAGGAGGTCCTCATAGGTTATACTGACAGGGAATCTCTTTACCTCCGAATCCATGCCAAGCTCCAGGCAGGTCTTTTTCTTCCTGTTCACATAAATTGTAGAACCCGGGTCATCTCCGACCTGAATCACGACAAGTTTGGGCACAACCCCCTTCTTCTTAAATTCTGCCACTTCCGTTCTGACCCTGACGAGTATGAAGTCTGCTATTTGCTTTCCATCAATGATTTTTCCAGGCATTTTATCACTCACGGAGCACTAGAATTATTTAGGGAGACAAATCTTTATATACACGGGAGAAGTAATAGAATTAGGTCCAAAACGGAGGTGTTGGAGGTCATCCGTAGGACTTGGTGGTTAATCTGGCTAGCCGAATCATAGTGGCATTCAAACATGGGGAATCAGACCCCTCTGGCCGGGCTTTAGGCAGAACAATCAAAAATTTCCTTGGGATAAAAACCAAGGAGATCAGGACAAGGCGAGCATACATAATAGATGCAAATCTTCCTAAAGGAGAACTGGAACTTCTTGAAAAGAACCTTTTTGTGGATCCGGTAACCGAACATTCCGTAAGGGAGATGGATGACGGATTTGACTGGCTGGTAGAGGTCTGCTACAAGGCCGGAGTTACGAATCCCATAAGCAAAACCGCAACAAAAGCGGCAAACGAGTTGCTCAAGGGGAAGCTAAAGGCAGAGGACGGCATTTCAACTGCCGTGCAATACCTGATCAGCGGAGCGAGCAGGCAGGAAGTGGAGCGCATCGCGAATGAGTTGCTTGCGAATCCAGTGATAGAAAGCGCAAGGATAATGTCAAGCGATGAAGTGCAGGCGAAGGGAATCCCAATACTACAGTACCAGATAAAAGACATGGAGAAGGACACAGTAAATCCTATCAATCTCGATGTAAGCGACTCCGAACTTCTTGAAATAAGCCAGAAAGGCGTTCTGGCTTTAAGCCTGCAGGAAATGAAGAACATACAAAAATATACTCGCACTCCGAATTTCAGGAAAGGGAGGCAGAAGATAGGGATGGGCAAGGAGTTTCTGGACAAGCTGACAGACGCTGAGCTCGAGGTGATAGCCCAGACGCAATCCGAGCATTGCAAGCATAAGATATTTAACAGCATCATAACCTACGAGGACGAGAACGGAAAGCGGGAAAGGATAGACAGCCTCTTCAACACCTACATACGAGCTCCGAGCCTTGAGATAGCCAAGCGGTACGGTTGGGTCCTGTCAGCATTCCATGACAACGCGGGCATAGTCGACATGGGCAACGGCATCGTCATAGCTGACAAGCTTGAGACGCACAACGCGCCATCGGCACTGGAGCCCTACGGCGGAGCCATAACTGGCATCCTTGGGGTTAACAGGGACATACTCGGAGCCGGAATAGGCGCTAAGCCCCTCTTCAATGTTTTTGGATACTGCTTCGGCAATCCCTTCCTAAAGGAAAAGATGTCCGAAGGCGTTCTTCATCCAGCAAGGATAAGGAGCGGGGTACACAGGGGCGTAATAGACGGTGGCAACCAGAGCGGCATCCCTCTCATAGACGGACTGGAAATCTTTGATGAAAGGTTCGGCTTCAGGCCTCTGGTGTTCTGCGGCACAATCGGCATCATGCCGAAGGCCATCAATGGCAGGCCTTCCGAAGCAAAGAAAGCAAGCCAAGGAGATTTCATAGTCATGGTGGGAGGAAGAATAGGAAAAGACGGAATACACGGAGCAACATTCTCCTCTTCGGAGCTTGACAAGGGTTCCCCTGTCCAAGCGGTGCAGATAGGCGACTCAATAACACAGAAAAAGATGACCGACTTCCTGATTGAGGCAAGGGACAAAGGACTATACAAGAGCATAACAGACAACGGCGCCGGAGGACTCTCCTCTTCCGTAGGCGAAATGGCCAAAGACACTAACGGCTTCAAGATGGATCTGAAGAAGGCCCCGTTGAAATATCTAGGACTAACTCCACTGGAAATACTAATCTCGGAATCGCAGGAAAGAATGACTGTAGCAGTTGACCCTTCAAAGGCAACCGAATTCCTCGAGCTTGCTGCTAGAAGGGATGTAGAGGCAACCGTACTCGGAGAATTTGAGAATACAGGCAAATTCCATGTAACATACGGAAACAAGATAGTAACATATCTTGACATGGACTTTTTGCATGAGGGTTTTCCACAGATGGAGCTCAAGGCCAAGTGGAAAGCGCAGCACAACGAAGAACCCACCTTCAACATGCCCCAAAATCTGAACCAGACCCTCGAAGAAATGCTTACAAGGTTGAATATCTGCTCAAAGGAATACAAGTTAAGGCAGTACGATCATGAAGTGAAGGGTAGGAGCGTTGTAAAGCCTCTCATAGGGAAGGACCTTGACGTGCCAAGCGATGCGACCATCTCCCTTCTTGAATACGGAAGCAAGGAAGGAATCATAGTGGCGCACGGAATCAATCCCCACTATTCCGATATAGACACCTATCAAATGGTCGCATCCGTAATGGACGAGGCGATACGCAGGATCATAGCGGCAGGAGGCAAACTTCCCAGCAAGGATAACGTCTTTTACGGCCTGGACAACTTCTGCTGGAACATTTCCTCATTAACCTCAGAGGACGGCGAATTCAAGCTCGCCCAGCTGGTCAGAGCCAACAAGGCCCTTTCAGATTACTGCAAGGCATTCGGAGTTCCATGCATCTCGGGAAAAGACAGCATGAAAAACGTCTGGAGAACACAGACAACAGTTAACGGTAAAAAAGTTGAGAAACTTGTATCAGTGCCTCCTACACTGCTTTTTTCGGCAAGGGCGAAGATGGAAGATATCAGCAAAGCGGTTACAATGGATGTCAAAAAAGAGGGAGAGATAGTTTACATAATCGGAGAAACCTATGACGAATTAGGAGCATCAGAATACTTCTCGTATATGGGAGAGAAACTTAATGAAAGAAAAACAGGAAACGCAATTCCAAAAGTTGACGCGGCAAAAGCCCAGAAAATCTACTCGGCATTGAGTAACGCAACTGAAAAAGGCCTCGTTTCCTCAATCCACACCCCAACTTTAGGCGGGCTGGGCATCGCGCTTGCCCAATCGGCATTCGCGGGAGGATACGGAATGGAAATTGATCTTAGAAAAGTGCCTTATCAAGGACAAGCACGTGAAGATTACATACTCTTTTCACAATCCAACAGCAGATTTGTGGCCACAATCCTTCCAGAGAACCAGAAGGCGTTCGAAAAGACAATGGGACAGAATGTCTTCGCAAAGATAGGAGTCGTAACGGTAGACAAGAGTCTAAAAATATATGGGCTTAAAGGAGAACGCATCATCAATTCTGACATAAATTCACTGAAATCCGCATGGAAGAAAACCTTAGATGGTATCTAAATGAAAACAAGAGCAAACAAACCCAGAGTCCTCATCCCTTCAGGCCAGGGCTTGAATTGTGAGGAAGAAACTGCATACGGTTACAGAATGCTAGGCGCGGAAGCAGACATAATCCACATCAATGACGTAATAGAGAAGCCCGGCATGCTCGATAATTATCAGATACTCGCCTTCGTGGGAGGATTTTCTGACGGAGACCACATAGCTTCAGGCAAGATACAAGCAAACAGGCTGAGATATAGGCTTGAAGAGCCGCTGAGCAAGTTTATCAGTGACGGTAAGCTAGTAATAGGCGTCTGCAATGGTTTTCAGGCGATTGTCAAAGCAGGAATATTACCAGGATTCGATAAGGAGAACTCAACTGACTCAATGACACTGACATACAACGATTCGGGCAAATTCGAAGACAGGTGGATACACCTAATCGCCAACAGGAAATCGAACTGCATTTGGACAAAGGGCATAGACAAGCTCTATCTTCCGGTAAGACATGGTGAAGGCAAGGTAAGGCTAGCAAACGCAACTGTATTAAAGAAACTGGAAGCATCAAACCAGATAGCTTTGTCCTACATGAATCCAATAACAGGGAAACCTGCATCAGAATCTGACTATCCATACAATCCAAACGGCTCAGTTGCAGGAATTGCTGGGATATGTGACCCAACCGGAAGGGTATTTGGCATGATGCCGCACTGGGAAGCATTCTTGTTTCCTTATAATCATCCAAACTGGACGAGACTAAAGGCAGAAGGCAATCTGCCTAAACAAGGCATGGGTATAAAGATAGCACAAAACGCAATTGAATATGCAAAAGAAAACTTACTACAGGAATAATAGGAGAATAAAATGGAAAAAGACCTTTACAATCCATCAAAGCCTTTCAATGAGCAGACTAGAGAGCTTATCAAATCAACTCAGCCTACTAAAGGACCAATAATAGTAAGTGCTTTTGGTAAACGATTCAAAGTGGATAGAGATCCAAATTACTGGAAAGATTTTTCAGAACTCACTAGTACTGATGGTATAGGCACCAAAGGACTGTTACACTGGAAGATGAATACATTAAGTTATGGCGTCCAGGACGCATTCGCAATGGTAGTCGACGATCTTATCGAAGGAGGTTTCATACCAGTAATCCTACAAAATCATATAATGATGGAGGAGGAGGATACAGTTAAGATACACGCAATAATCAAAAGTCTGGTGGAACTGTGTCAAAATAACAAATGGGAATACGCAAGTAATAAATTCAATCCTATAATCATAAGTGGTGGCGAAACGGCGCCAATAAACACCCTACAAGGCTTTGAGATAGGCATCACCGGAACCGGCTACGTCAAGACAGGCGAGGAAATCCGCATGGAAACTAAAGAAGATGATATAATAATAGGACTAGAGAGCAATGGGATACATTCCAACGGCCTTAGCTTCTACAGAGAAGAATTATTTAATAAGCGCAAAATGAAACTGACCGATAAATTACCTTGGGGCTTAACTATTGGAGAAGAACTAACAAAACCCACAAATATCTACCTGCCTGCAATAAAGGCATTGATAAACTCACTCAAATCGGAGAAGAAAGTAGCCGCAAACGAAATAATTCATGGAATGGTTCACATAACTGGAGGTGGGCTTTCAAAACTAAAAGAGTTAACTCCTAAAAAGGACATGGATATTGAGATCTATAAAAAACACGGATTAAAACCACAAGAAATATTTAGATACGCCTATGACGAATTCAAAGTTACTTCTGAAAAGATGTACAAGCGATTTAACAACGGGATAGGATACACTCTTGCAGTAGATCCATCCTTTTCAAAATATGCCCTCCAAGTCCTAAAGAAATACTTCAAGGCGGAGGAAATAGGTTCTGTAAGAAAGGGAAAAGGCAAAGTAAGGATTGAATCTCAGTACGAACCATTTACGGTAGAATACTAACGGCATATGTTACAGATGTCCAATTTCTGATTCCAGACTCATCATCTTATTTTCCCATCTCTCTGCAATGATTTCTGCCTTCTTTGTGGCTATTCCTAAGTACTTTGACGGATCTTTTATTACAGCCATCTGTCTCAGAGAGAACTTTTTAAGATAAGGCTGCAGGCTTTTGTCCTTAAGCACAAGCGTCGCAAGCGGTACTCCTGTCAAGGATGACCGATCAGCAAGCTTTCCTACGTATTCGTGTGAATTTGGGTAGCCGTATGCCAGAAGAAGGAGATGAAGCGGTTCTGCTATCGCCTTATCCGATCCCATCTTGAAGTTCCTAAGCATGTTTGGGATATTTGGTTGAATGTTCTTCGAAATTCTTATGGCTCTCCTTACCGAATAATCAAACTGGTTCAAGATCTGAGGGATGTAACGCTGGGATGCGGAGTTTGTAAGATCGCGTTGGTGATCAGATATCTGATCAAGATGCATCATGACCATGTATGGCATGGTGGCCTTCCAAAGGCTCTTTATGTTTTCCAGTCCGACAGGGTTCGCCTTATGTGGCATAGTTGAAGATCGTGATATGTCCTTCCCCCTTGGCTGACCCACTTCCGCTATCTCCGGCCTCTGAAGATTTCTCATATCATCGGCCCAGTTGGCAAGGATGGTAAAGCTGCTAATAGTATAGTGTATCAGATCAGTCATGTTTTCCTGCTGTATTATCTGTGTTGATATCTCAGACGGAGCGAGATGCAGTTCTGCAAGGATTTCCTTTTCGAATTCTTCGGGGTTCTCAACAAAAAGGGAAGAAGCGTTGTATGCGCCTACGGCTCCTGCGAATTTTCCATCAAGCCTAGTTACAGCATCCCTTAATTTGAGTATTTCTTTCCCAAAACGGCTTACATACCAGGCCATTGCGAATCCAAAAGTCACCGGCTCTGCATGTTGAAGGTGGGTTCTTCCTATCTGAAGCGCGTTTTTCCACGTCCTCGCTGAATCTATCCAGACTTTTTCAAGCTCAATCATGTCGGGAAGAATAACCTTGGTAAAGGCATCCCTATAGCGTAGCATGTTGGCAGAGTCGATTATGTCGTATGATGTCGCCGTTCTGTGCACACCCGACTGTGCCTCTTTGCTAACCCCTTTCCGAATAAGATTGACTTGTGCTATTATGTCATGGCCAGTTTTCAATTCTTCCTCATACACCGCCTCTGCGGTCACTTGTTCCGAGGCCTTTCTAATCTCTTCTGCAGCCTTCTCAGTTATTATTCCCCTTTTGGCCAATACCTTTGCCAATGCGGCTTCGACTTTAGATTTGTATTTAACATATGCCTCTTCCGAAAGATAGGGAGTCAGTTCCTTTACCGAGTACCTATAATCACTAGGCGAAAAAAGATCGAATACAGAAACCTCGTCCTTATTCAACATATCACCTGAATTTCTGTCCGGTCATATCCTCAAAAAGCGATATGTAAGTCTCACTAGCCTTCTTTACCATATCATCAGGCAGTGGGGGTATATCTGGTTCTGGTTTACCAGTTTTCCTCGCGGAGTAAAGCTTCTCATGGTATCCTGAATTTCTATAATACTGCCTGACAAACTCCTTGCTCCTCTCTACATATCTTCCCTGCTCATACTCCCTAGCATCCCAGAACCTGTCTTCATCTGCAGTTCCAAAAGTGTCTATTACCATAAGCTTCCTGTCCTTGTCAAACGCGAACTCCTTCTTGCCGTCTACATGTATCAGCCCACGCTTTCCAACTCTTGCATTAATCTCCTTGTCTATCTTGAGGCACTGCTCCTTCAATTCATTGTATTCCTTGAGTGTGAGTCCCGAGATCTTCAGCGCCTCTTCCTTAGTCAGGTTTCTGTCGGTCTCTTCTAGTTTTGTGGTAACCTCAAAGAAGGGCTCAGGAAGCGGTTCTGCGGCCTTTATCTCATGGCCAGCAGGAAAACCCAGCTGTTCAGGCTTGACAGTTCCCTGTTTTACCCTGTCCAGAAGTGAGCCATAGACGAAATACCTTACTATAACTTCCAACGGAATCAGATAATTTTTAGTAGCTGTGTTTATCTTTGAATAGTCCTTTATCACATCTACTCTTTTAACCCTCATTGTATTTGGCGATGTGAGTCTAATAAAATCTGAGGCTATCCCCTTCTGCTTTATGAGGTCAAACCAATATGCGCTTGTCCTTGCAAGTGTTTCCCCCTTGTAAGGTATCTTACTAGGGATTATCTTATCAAAAACAGAGATTCTGTCTGAGAATATGAACTCCAACTCATTCTCATTTATCTCGTATACGTCTTTGACCTTTCCCGACCTCAATAATTTTGTCATAGTTAGGACCTATTTAATCTTTGCATCATCTGCCTTGTTCTTGTCTACCATGGCCTTCTGGAATTCAGCAACTCTGTCCTGCAGTTTTGGATTTGCATAAGCAAGGATCTTTATCGCAGCTAGCGCAGCATTCTCAGGTTCCAAGATAACGAGAGGTGTGACTCCACCAGGCATTCGAAGCGAAGAATAGATATCCAAGCCTCCAAATTTTTCAGAATAAGGAGGACAGGCAATAACTATACATCTAGTATTGCAGTCTACAACACCTGAGAGTGCATTGGATCTGCCAGCAACTGTAATGTATACTACATTATCTTTTGACTTTTCATCCTCCTTCAGGAGATCTAGGAGTTCCTTTGGTCTTTTATGCGCCGAAATGACCCTCTTGGTGTACGGAACCTTATGCTTTTCTAAGGTGGACCAGATCTGCTTGGCAAACTCCTCGTCGCTTCCTGAGCCCAAAATTATAACTACTCGTTCAGCCATTTCATCCTCCAATTTAACATTGGAAAGAAACTTATAATAAGCTAATTACAGAGGGAGCGTTGCTCGTGGAAGGGTTTATAAGGGCTTAGACCCTAATCTCATAATAGCTGTCTCTGGTGTTATATTGGTACTCAAAAGAAGCGATATCCAAAAGATTGCTTCGGCATACGATCCTAAGAAAATAACAATAGGAGTTCTTGGTTCTCATTCTGCAGAAGAGGTAGGAATGGCGGCAAAGGCATTCGGCTTCAAAACCGTAGTCATCTGCCAGAAGGGAAGGGAAGACCTGTACACTAAGTATAGCAAGCACCTCTTCGATGTTCAGATAACGCTAGATAAGTTCTCGGATTTGGCAAACAAGGAAGTGCAGGAAAGGCTCATCGAACAAAATACTGTATTCATACCAAACAGGTCTTTCTCTGTTTACCTCGGCTATGATAAAATTGAGAATGAATTCAGAGTTCCTCTTTACGGCACCAGAGGGATACTGAGATCGGAGGAACGTTCTGAGGCAAAGAACCAGTATTGGCTCCTTGAAAAAGCAGGCATAAAGATCCCTAAGAAATTTAGCAAGCCAGATCAGATCGACCGCATGTCAATAGTAAAGGTCCAGCAGAAGGCAAGACCGCTTGCAAGGGCGTTCTTCTACGCCAAATCGGCAGAGGAATACCATGAAAGAAGCGAAGCGATGCTCAAGCAAGGACTGATAGATGCGGAAGCACTCAAGAACGCGCGTATAGAGGAGTATGTTCTAGGACAGAAGTTCAACGCAAACTTCCAGAGCTGGGCACTCAAGCAGGACTTTGACAACTTTGATTTCTTGGGGTTTGATGATAGGAAGCAGACGAACCTCCATGGCGTATTGGACCTCCCTGCAAAGGAACAACTTCTACTTGAAACTACAGTGACAAACGAAGAAGTGGGCCACTACGGTCTTACAATGCTCGAATCGAAGAAACCATTTGTCTATAGAGCTGCCGAAGGGTTTATCCAGGTATGCAAAAAGGAATACCCTCCTGGAATAATAGGACCATTTGCACTTCAGGGAGCCCTAGCACAAAATCCTGACGACCCTAAGAAAGAACTGGCGTTTTATGTGTTCGATCTCAGCCCAAGGGTTCCAGGATCGCCTTCTCTCGGCCCAACATCGCCTGAAATGAGAAGGCTCTCCCTTAAATACTCAAAGACGCTAAGAAAGTATAACATGGATAGGATTGAGTCGCAGATGGACCTCTCAATCCTGGAAATAAAAGAGGCTTCAACCCAAGGCAAATTAGAAGAGGTTGTTACATGATTTCCGCAAAAGAGATAGCAGACATACTTTCAAAATACGACAGGAATGAGATCAAGATAGGGACACTATGTTCACATTCGGCACTCCAAATATTTCACGGGGCCAAGCAGGAGGGGTTTAAAACTGTAGGAATCTGCACAAAGGATAGGATGTCGGTATACAACGCATTTCCAAAAGCCAGTCCTGACGAGTTCATAATGGTCGATAAGTTCTCAGATGTGCTTAAGGAAAAACACCAGGAGGAACTCCGCCAGAAGAATGTTATAATAATACCACACGGATCCTTTGTGGAGTATGTAGGACCTAAGAACATCGAGGAGAAATTCCGTGTACCTATGTTCGGCAACAGAAAGACGCTCGAATGGGAAGGCGACAGGAAGAACCAGAGGAAATGGCTTCAGAAAGCCGGCCTCAGGTTACCGAAAGAATACAAGAGCATCTCGGAGGTAAATAAACAGGTATTCGTCAAGTTCTCAGGAGCAAAAGGAGGAAGAGGTTTCTTTACCGCAAGTTCAGAGGATGAAATTAAAGAAAGACTCGCTCAGAAGGTATCCTCAGGTGTCCTAACCAAAGCCGACTCCATGAAAATCTCGATTCAGGAATTCCTGCCAGGCGTCAGATATTACTTCCAATATTTCTACTCTCCATTCGAAGAATCGGTAGGACAACTGGATATCGGGCGTGTCGAACTGCTAGGCATCGACAAAAGGCTTGAAGTCATTGATGAGGCATATCGCGGTCTGCCTAATGTACCAGATGAATTCTTTGACTACACAATTACTGGAAATCAACCAGTGGTGATAAGGGAAAGTCTCCTGCCTGAAGTGATGTCAATGGGCACTAATACTGTCAAAGCCTCTCTAAAGCTCTTCCCACCAGGAATGCAGGGAGCATTCTGCCTTGAAACGGTCTATCATCCTAGGACAGGATTTACTGTCTTTGAAGTTTCAGCGAGAATAGTTGCAGGCACAAATCTTTATCCTGAAGGCTCTCCATACTCCTCATACCTTTTCAAAGAGCCCATGTCTACGGGAAGAAGGATAGCAAGGGAAATAAGGCTGGCAAAGGATAATGGAATACTGGAGAAAATAGTTTACTGAAAGCGAAACACACGGAAATGGGCAATTTTACCTCAGAACAGGAAACGCGTTATAACTGATATTGTCACTCTAGATATATAATATTTTACCTTTTTTCTTACTCTGAAGTTTTCCATAGAAAAACCTTTTATATGTAAATTGAGCCAATTATATGGCATTCAGTTAAGTCATCTAGCATCAGCAGGCTCAGCTTCAGAACTATTCGGTCTAAGTGAAACCATGCAACATATTTTGTCCCAAACACCGCGTTTAATGGAAGCATCTAGACAAACTTCCGCTTCGTCACAAATTCAATCACCGGCCATAATAACCCAAGCCTTTCCTGAATTCCAAAGAGATCCGAAAAGATTTCTTAGAGAAGATCCACTACTAAGGCAAGTCTTCAGAGAGGCATTAAGGGGAGTCCAAACACTTGGCGAGGTCAGAGAAGGTGTCTTATTTCCAGTCTGCGATATCCTTAGAGAAAAAGTAGGAGTGGAAGTATTAGCATTCGTAATAGCTCAGATTACCACAAGAAACATAAAAAATCCTAAAGAAATACATTATAGGCTTAGAAACGACCTCAGGCATCTGGCATGGACTAAAGCTGCCATTAGGTTTATTCAAGAGAAGCAAGGCAAGAAAGCTTTTGTATT
>CAZJZM010000014.1:0-15097 GCA_964550485.1 Microcaldota archaeon
TGGCCGTTCGTGGCGACTCCGTTTATGGTGACTGTGGTGGCGGGTATGGCGCAGACGTAGTATATGACCGCGCCTATGGGGATTGCGGCGGTCTTGGTGGTGGTGGCGGGCGGGCCGATGATGACGTCATTGGAAGAAACATAGGGTTCTATGCATGTGCTGCCCGACTCATTGATTTTGTTGGCTCCGGGTCCCATCCAGGTTGCGCAAACACTCCAGTATGTCGCGGCGGCGCTTGGAGTTTCGGTTAATGTTACGTTTGTCATTCCGGAAGGAAGTTGTGGTTGGGTTGACGTTGTTGACACCGGAACAAAGTTAGCCTGCTCTGTTACCGAAGTACTTGGGGTGAAGGTTGCATTTGTGGAGGATCCGGAGTAGCAGCCCGAGCCGGTGCAGGTCCAGCCGGTGAAGGTGTAGCCTGCGTTTGGGATCTCGGAGATTGTTGCGCTACTTCCTGAATCGTAGATTCCGCTGCCGGTGACCGTTCCTCCGCTGGAGGGGCTTGCCGAGCTGTTGACTGCGTATGTTGCTAGTTTGGTTACTGTGAAGCTCGTGCCGTCAGTTGTTAATGCGGATGGCTGCGCAAGCTCCGTGAGGGCGCCTGTTGAGCTCACATTGACCATGGTGATCGAGGTTATGTTCGGAAGCTCGCTTAGCGGCTGCGAACCCGAACCCATGTTCGCGTAGTTGGTCCCTGCCTCGGAGGTATAGTCGCTTCCGTAATATGCTGTGCCGAAGTTGCTAAGCGATGAATACACGCAGGAGCTGCTTGAAAGACAGGTGTCTGGTTGTTCGTCTATCCATTCAGAGGAAAGCTTGGGTGAGTTGTATGTGACCGTTATCATGAATGCTTGCTGCATTGTCAGGTCTGTCAGCGTTATGATCCATGCATTCGGAGCGGTTCCCTGTGTTATGTTAGCGGATATCCTGTCTCCAGGAGAAACGGTGAATCCGACCAGAGGCGTTTCGGCGGCAGGGACCAGTTCATACCATGCAATATAACTCGCTGTCCCGTTGTAATAATCTGATTCGGTGCCTGTCTGTATAAGGGTGTTATCAGTTAGGCCTCCTATGCCAATCCACTGTGTCGAGTAGGTTGTATTCGTGCTTGGACTTGCCGTCTGCACTATCCAAGAACCCTGCACAGAATTGGCTACTGCCGCGGTGTCGTTGCTTGCCCATCCAGCCCAGTTCGTCGTTTCGGAGCTTGCTGATTTTATAGCGACTTTTTTGTTGGATTGAACATTGACGCCAGGTGTTACAGAGACCCGTGGGCAGTTGTATATCCCCACAGTGTATTTTGCTCCTGAGTTATATTTCTGCTTTGAATTGCACGGCGAGACTATGCTGTTGTAGCTGATTGCCGATTGGTTTCCCAACAGGAAGGTCTTGATGTGGCCTGTAATTTTAGATGGGGTGCTGGAGTTGATCTGCCTTGGGTTGTATCTGTCCGATATATAATTATGGAATTGCCCTTTGTTCTGAACCGTGTTTGTGCCCTGCTGGCCGACGAGAACGTAGTTTGCGACCTCTGTAATAATGTTTTTACTCACCATCACTGTTGCGGATGCGCTGGTTCCTGAGTAGCAGTTCGTTCCGCTGCAGGTCCAGCCGGTGAAGGTGTAGCCGGAGTTTGGAGTCTCGGAGAGTGTTACGTTTGACCCTGGAGTGTATGATCCTGTTCCTGGGCTTACGCTTCCTCCGCTGGAGGGGCTTGAGGATACAAAGAGATTATGGTAAATGAGAGCTGCCGTTGATTCGGTTGTGGCTCGGTATGTTGTGTAATTCAGATTCGATAGGAATTGGTATCTGCCGTTGAGACGATAGTAGCCCGAGCCGGTGTAGTTGATGAGGTTGAGCGGGCTGCTGCCCGCCTGGCTTGCCGCGGCGGTGTAGGTGATTAGCAATGAGAAAAAGAAGAAGGCACAGATTATCTTATTTGTATTCATACAAACATGTTTCCATTACGTAGGGATAAGTTTATAAATATTCGTCTGAGTTCTCAGAATCAAGGTAATGCTGAATGGGGACTGATTTGCCCCGGAAGCCACACCATACAAATCAATCCAAAACTGTTTTATGAACGTATGTCATGTCTTGTAATTTGCCTGTATTGTAGTAGGCCCAGTGACTGTAGCAAACACCTGGTTTACCAGGTCGCTGCTTGTCGAGTTGTAGGCTCCTGACCAGCCTGTGAACGAATATCCTCCGCCGTTGTTTGTCCATGGATTGGTCCACATGGCAGTCACCGAAGTTCCGATCGGAACTGTGGTGGTGTTTGAGCTGCCGAGAACATGTCCTGTGCAGATCTGTCCGGTGGCTCCGGAGGGCGTTTTCCAGGCGATGCATGCGCCCCAGTCGTTTGCCGCATCGCTTGGGTTGTAGCTTTCCTGAATGGTAAGGGTTGTCACTTTGACATAGTTTGTCTGTATCGTCGTAGGCCCACTGACAGTTGCCCACTTACCGTATCCTGGATTTGCGTTTGTTGAATTGTAGGATCCTGACCAGTTTGAGAAGGCGTATCCTCCGCCGTTGTTTGTCCAAGGTTCTGCGTAGAGATCGGTCACCAGAGTTCCGATTGGAACGGTAGCATTGGCAACTACCCCTTTGCCTCCGTAAACTGAAGGACCTGCGCAAACTTGCCCGGTGGCTCCTGCCAGCGTCGTCCACGCGACGCAAGCTCCCCAGCCAGCAGCGGCCGCAGACGGGTTCTCATCAATGGTGAGGGTTGTATTCACCGAGGCACTTGCCTTGAAGTTCGCTGTTTCTGTCATGGCGTTGTTCACCGTTACAGTTCCAGATGTGGCTATTCCTGTCCAGCATCCAGTTCCCGTGCAGCTCCATCCCGTGAAAGTGTATCCTGCCTTAGGAGTCTCAGAGACAGTTACCTTGCTGCCTGCGCTATAATTGCCATTACCCGTCACCGTTCCTCCTGAACTTGGGCTCGCAGACACACTAAGACTATATAAAGTTGTTGCATTTGCCTTGTAGTTTGCGGTCTCTACTATATTTCCATAGACCACTATCCCTGGGTTAGGAAGACTTCCAGTGTAGCTTTCATTCCCGGTTCCGGTCCAGCCGGTGAAGGTGTAGCCTGCTGCAGGCGTTTCGATGAGTTGGCCCGTCTGTCCATAGCTCACACTTCCGTTCTGCAGGTAGACTGTATTGAAGTTGACGCTTCCTCCGTTGCTAGGGTTTGCATATACTTTTACGGTGTAGGAAGGCAGCACCTTGAAGTTGGCAGTCACAGACGCATTACCTGTCACCGTGAACGAGAATGAGGACTGTGTACCTGTTGGGCAGGTAACGCTTCCAGTACATTTCCATCCAGTGAACGCATAGCCATAGCTGGGCTTCTCGGAAAGATTGGCAGTCATGCCTGCCATGAACTTACCTGCGTTGTTTACACTGCCTCCAACTACCGGGTTAGAATAGGCATTTACATTATAGTATATGGGTGTTGTTGTCTTCTGGTAGTTTGCGGTCACTGTAGTGGAACTTAGCATTGTGAAACTGAAGGAGGTCTCAGTGCCAATAACGCTGCAGATGGTCGCAGCGCTTCCTGTGCAGCTCCATCCAGTGAAGGTATATCCTGTCTTGGGCGTTTCGGATATTGTTACCGAGCTGCCTTCGCTATAGCTGCCGGCGCCAGTCACCGTTCCTCCTGAACTTGGGCTCGCAGACACAGTCAAACTATATGACGGAGTTGTATTTATTGTATTTATTAAGCTGACCTTCCCTCCAACCTCAAAGCCTGCTGAATTTATGTTGGAAAGCGTTGGCGGAGTCATATTATAGATTGTATAATTTGTTCCGAGCAGCTCGATCTGAACGCTCGCCTTTGCCGGAATCGGCTTTCCGAATGTTATCTGGTATGCTCCATTCGCATCAAGAACTGCGAAGTTGCTTACGTTGCCGTTCTGGTCGTATACGGGGAAGCCTCCTAGCCAGATGAATTCGGATTCCTGCTGAGGACCAGAGTTCGAAAGCAATCCAGGCACTTGTGCATTTGTCAGTCTTACTAGATTGTCCTGCGAATTGTTTGTGAATCTCGAGAACTGCATTCCGCCGCCGTTGGTGTTTGCAATGACGGTGCTGCCGGGCGAGATGCCTATTCCTTCATATGCCGAAGGAGGGGTTGGAGAAGCGGCGATGATAAATGGTCCACTTCCACTTGTGTCAGGATATACATAGATACTTGCGCCTTTCCCGCCAAGTAGATTTTTGGTCAATTGGAGGTTTGCAGAATTAAGCACTCCGCTGTTCAGGACTGATCCTATCAGGGTACTGAATTGGTAATACAATTTTATTGTAGAATTTGATTGGGGAGGATAAACTGCGGATATGCTAAACCTCAGCAAATCCACGCTCCTTGCCTCATAGTATGTCAGTGAGGTTGTGGATACTGACGCAACCTCGCTTCCGCGCTCCGTTCTGAAACCGGCCTGCGCCTTTACCATCGCTGCGCCGGACTGCGAACTCAGGTATCCTACCCCGTTGTTTCCGGCAGTCGAATAGTTCAGCCAGTAGAGCGGGCTTGCTCCCACCTGCGAGGAGTTCGTTATGCTTAGTATAGCATAGGCGCTCGGAGTTGTGCTCGAGTTTAACGTTATTTCAGGTATCGTGTAGGTGAAGTACTGGGTCCTTGTGGTCGTGCTTCCGGGTGTCGATGTGCCCAAAGCGAAGTTCACTTGGTTGTTCTCTCCGGTGTAGCTTACATTACTTGCGAATCCGGCCTGCAGGTAGTTCGATGAAGGCACGGAGTAGAGAACCACAGGCCCACCGTATGAAAGAGTGCCCAGCAACACAGAGCTTTTCGCATTGCGGGCCGTCACATTTGAAGACTCGTACACCTGCACCGTTACTCCAGGGTATGGCAGGTCAGAGCTTAACGTAATGTCCGTTAGATTAGCGAGTGCCACTCCCGGAATAGTCTGCGTGCCGAACCCTTGGAAGACTACTACAAAGGAGCTGCTGCTTGTCTGGCCTGGCTTGTGGCCCGTTATCTGGACGTTAAGGGGATTGGCTGTACTCACATATTTACTGTTTAATCCGCCATTGGTAAGGGTTACGTATATTCCCGCATTTGAAAAGTTTCTAATGCCTGATACGACATCGGCAGTTCCTGTTGGATTCACCGCACTCCCAGGTACGAATGTGTAAGAGTTCAGGTTGTAGTTCAAGGTCTGCATGTTGGATGTTGGCGCTGTTGCTCCGCTTTCTGGAGTCACTGAGAAGGCATTCGTCAATGCGCTGGATACTGTAAAGTAGTTTACCGCTTCCTTCACCACCGTGGTGTTCACGTACGAGTAAATTCCGGTTACTGGGGTTGAAACTCCGCTAGCGGAGAATGTCATTGTTGAGATTGACTTGTTTTTCTGTCCTCCGACGTTCTGATAGGTCACTAAGCCAGAGGAGCTTGTCCTAAATGACAATTGGTCGTAGCTTGAGCCGCTGTAGGCTCCTGGCGTCCCGAGGCTGTCTCCTACGAAGTTTAGCCTCCAGTCCGCAGGGTTTACTACAATGTTCATTGACTGGCCAGGGGCCAGCATGTTTGCCTTCGACTGATTAGTGTATAAGATTATGCTCTGCAACGCCGCGTTGGCAGCAGCAGCGCTGCCTGACTGTGGTACCGATTGATTTGTGGTCCACCTTAGCGAAGCCACCCAATTATGGCCGTTTGTAGCTTCATTGAAGTCTTTTCCGCTTGATACAGTGATGGAAGTTGTTGCGGAGGCCTGGAAATTTGCAATCTCTGTAATTTGGCTGTTCACTGTCACGGATACGGCAGGATTTGTTCCCGAGTAGCATCCCGTTCCAGAACACGTCCATCCTGTGAAGGTGTAACCTGTCTTTGGAGTCTCCAAGATTGTTACTGTTGTTCCCTTAAGATATGATCCTGAGCCTGGTGAGACTGTCCCTACATTCAGAGGAGACGTGTTTACAAGGAGATTATAATATGTCGATTCAGTGCCTGCGGACTGGTATGTTGTATAATTAGAACTCGATAAATACTGGTATCTGCCGTTGAGACGATAGTAGCCCGAGCCGGTGTAGTTGATGAGGTTGAGCTGGCTGGCCGCAACCGTCGAAGTAACCAACAAAGACACAAAGAACAAGGCATAGAGGATCCTATTTGTATTCATGCAAACACGCTTTCACTATATATGCATAAAGTTTATAAAACTTCCTCCGGGTTCCCCGTAATCAAGTAACGCCGAGTCTGCACCGAGACGCTAATGTAATATATACCTTTCGCAGCAATATAGGAGGGTAATACTCACCTTTAGTGTGTCCAATGGGAAAATTTTCACTGGCTGACGAATTGCTTACCAGCATCTGGGTCTGCAGGAGATGCAAGGCTAGGAACCGGGCCGGAGTGAAGAAGTGCAGGAAGTGCGGAAGCGTTTACCTGCGAGTGAAGAGAAAGGAAGCGCGAGTGAAGAAGTAATCCTGATTATGTTTGAAACGATGTGAATTACATGGTAGACTTGACGCCGATAGAAACGGAAGTATTGAATGCAATGAAGGAGATAGGAGCCAACAGCGAGGAGAAGAAGAAGACCGCCGATGACATAGCCAAGAAGTCCAACAGGCCGAAGAGCATGGTCACAAATGCGCTGGTCTCCCTCGCAAACAAGGGTTCCATAAAGAGGGTGGCAAGGGAAAAGTCAGCAGGATACTACGTACTCGGTTCTACACATTAACAGGGATTTGTATGGAGGGCTCGGATTCAATCGAATTTTCGGCAAAGTGGAAGGAGTGGGTGGTGATCAAGAGGACCACCATAAGGGATGACACAAAGCCGGAGGAAATAGTCTTCAGCCTCGCGTCCATAAGGCAGACAATAGACAGGAAGGCTTTCGACCTCCTCGGAATAGAGACAACCGGAATGGACGAATACGCTACAAAAGTTACGACGGGCATGAGGAAGAATTTCAAGGACCTCGCCCAGGCGGTGCAGTCGCTCAGCTCCTCGGAAGCGAAGGAGATAATCGAAAAGGCATGCGCATCAAAGCCCGAGCTGCAGGAAGTCGCAAGGACCTATCTCTTCAGGAAGGTGATACAGGCGCTGGGCTTCGATTTCGACGTCAACCAGGAGATGCTCTCAAAGGTCTATCCGAACCTCAAGCTGCCCAAGCCGAGGGGAAGGCAGCCGAAGAAGTGAGCAGTGCTGCAATGGCATCCGATTCCTCAAGGATATGCATCTTCGTGAGGCACGGCGAGAGCCAGACCAATGTCAGCCACATCCGGTCCAGGGACCTCGACAAGTATCCGCTCACGGACGCAGGAGCCCTGATGGTCGAGGAAGCCGCGGCAAAGCTCTCGAGGCTAGGCGGATCCGTCAAGCTTTACTCGAGCCCCATCCTGAGGGCGAGGCAGACCGCCGAGATAATTTCCAAGCATTTGAAGATCGAGCCTGAGATGACCCCGCTGCTTATGGAGCGCGGCTTTGGAAAGTACAACAACACATCCTTCCAGGCGGGAAACGAGAACAGGAGGGTGCTCAGGGAGCAGATAGCCTCGAACTATCCAGACTGGGAGAGCTGGCAGGAAATGGCCAGCAGGATGATGGAGTTCTCCAAGCGGGTCAAGCCCGGAAGGATAAGCGTCGCGGTCACGCACATGGATCCGATAAAGGCTCTGGTAGGGCATTTGGTGGGCAAGGAAGAGCCCTTGATGCTCGACGTCTACTTCAAGAACGCCTCCTTCAACGTGATAGATTTCGCAAGAAGCGGGGAAGAGGCAATCCTCGCGACGGACAGCAGCGAGCTTCCAAATGGGCTAAGAGGAAAATCCTGATAACGTTTATATTATGTATTAGGCTTATTCTATGAAAAGGGGAGTTAGGCTAGTCTGGCAGGCTTTCAGGTTTGGGTCCTGAAGACTCGAGTTCAAATCTCGAACTCCCCGTAGTTTTTTGTCGACGTAAAGGCACGTATTCGGAGAGGAAAAGTTAGTACAATATTTTAGCCGGCAGAGAGTAAATCGGAACTACGCAAATATATCTTTGAACCGCTATACGTTCTGATAAACCTTGCTCCTGTTCTTCTGCATGCTTTTTCTATGTCTGCAAGTACCTGCGGTCTATTTAGCATTTCTACAGGACCTTCCACATCCCCAAAGACTTGACTCGTTCTATCCTCCAACAATATGTAATTGAGACCCCGATCCAAGGCAATTTTTATAAGATTCTCTACAGCATAAATTCTCCAGCCTCCATAAATCGTCGCTAATTTTCGGGGAAGGCCAGGAGAAGAGCCTTTAGCAGTTTTGTAATGTGATTGGATAAATTCAACACGCAGATTTTTTCCCTCCACTTTAAACCTCATGCTTCCTACTGAACCCGGAGCAAATTCACTAGGCCCGCCAAAAAGAAGATGCTCTTGTGCTTTGAGGAAAGCTGCAATATGCTGAACTTCCGGAAACAAAACTATTCGGGGATAGTTAATACTGTTCCAAAACTCTGGAGAATTAACAACAATTACAAACCTTTCACCACTATTTCTCATTACGTAGAGCCCGTCTGTTTGAGTAATACCAGGATCTTTACCCCACGCTCTCAGTGCAATTTCTCCTATTTTGTTTAGAGCTTTGGCGCGATTACTAGAGTAAGGTTTGGAATCTTTTCTTAGAATCTCATCAAGCGGAAGAACTTTCTTCTCGAAGCTATACCCCAGGTCCCTTAAAACAGGAATAATTGAAAGAGGTTCTCTTCTATACCTAGGTCTATACAACTCAGTTAAGTCTGGTATGCCTCCATTTAACTTATATTTAAAACTAAGCAATGTTTCCATTAGCTTTGGTGTTATTTCTTTCTCAGCTAAAGCTCCCATTTTACCATTGTTTAAATTAATGCTTTTTTGATATATAAACATTTCTCATGATGATTGCCTGGATAGCAGGCTCTGGAGGCAGGGTCGTCTTGCTTGCGCTGAAGCCTAGCGAGCTGTGGCGGTTTTCGAACTCCTTTGATTTGTTCTTGGGCCATATGCAAGGATGTCGTTTTGCACATCGTTTTAATATATTTGATTAAACGATAAAATGGCGAAATGTTCGCATAAGGTCTGAGTACCTTTGGATATGGCAGAACGTGGATTTTACTGTGATGTGATGACCAGGAGGCAGGTAGCGTACAAAAAAGAGATACGAAAGCTAGTCTCAAAGGGAAAGATAAATGCGAGAATCCGGGAGCTGGGCGACTGGCGCGGAGAGACGTTTTCCCGCGTCCGTGCCTTGATCAAGCAGGCAGACCCTGAAGCTGTCGAGGAAGTGAAGTGGATAAAGCCAACCAATCCGCTGGGCACCGCGGTCTGGTCCCACGACGGGTTGATCTGCACCGGCGAGACCTACAAGAGTGTCGTAAAGATGACATTCCCAAAGGGTGCCTCGTTGGATGATCCTTCAGGTCTCTTCAATTCCAGTCTCAACGCTAAAGTGTGGCGCGCCATAGACTTCCACGAAGGCGACAAGATTAACGAGAAGGCCCTGAAAACTCTTATTCGCGCTGCCGTTACCCTAAATACGTACTCGACATCAGGTGGCTGAGGGAATTCCCCTCTCCCTTGGTAGGAACGCTCCGCAGTCAGGCAGTTACGCCTTCTTCCTCATGAACATGTAGATTATAGCTATTATCACTATAATCACGATCAGTGCCACTACCCATATCATGTAGGATGAACTGCTGCTACTGTTTTGCGAAGTCTGCGACGTGGTACTCGTGTTGGTCGCGGGTGTGGTCGTTGTAGTTGTAGTGGTTGTGGTGGTGTTTGTAGAGGTTACAGGCGGAGTGGTTGTGGTGGTGGTGTTTTTAGCGGTGGTTGTGGTCACTTTTGTGGTGGTCACATTGGTTGTGGTCTGAGATGGTGCAGGTATCAGCTCGTAGACATGCATCTGCGCCTTCTGGAGGCTAACGTCAGACATTGTCCCGGCGGTTGTGTTGTATACCCATTTGTTCTGGCCAGAGTAGCTTCCACCCGTATATCCTGTGCCATTGGCCTGCTCGTTGATGTAGCTGTAGGAGGTCCAGTTGGTTTCGTGGTTAACGGTGAATGTTATTGGGTGCGGAGCGCCGGTCTGGTTGACAAACGCTGGAGACTGTATTATGTTGCCGTTTATCTTGAAGAGGAAGGCTGATTTCGGGGTGTCGGTCGTGCTTGGAGGCGAGGCCAGATTGAATGCCCTGAAGGTGGAAAGGGTGACATTGTATGAAGAGTAGATTTTCCCGCTTACGTTGGCGTATGTCCCTGGCAGTATGGTCATGGTCATGTTGTAGCCCGCGGGGCTTCTTATGCTAAGCATGGCTCCTACCGACTCGTTTACCAATTTTGTCGTGGTGTTGAAGAATATGAAGGTGGGTGTTTTACCTATTGTATTTGGTACAACCGAGTTTGAGGATGCTTGAGGATAGGTGCTATGTAAATAGCCGGTAGCCGAAGAGCTGTTGTATATGGGCCCTATGGCCATTACCAATCCCATTGTTGCTAAGAGTCCAACTATGAAAGCCGCGAGATAAAATCTCATGTGATCATCTGTGGAGATTAGAATACTAAGTATTAAAAGGCTTCCCGTTGAGAGCCCCTGTAGGACTAATGGTTATACATTCCCGTCTTTTAACGATTCCCTTTCCACATGACGCAGTTGCCTCCATGCAGTGGGTATTGCCGTGCTTCCTAAAGTGGCAAATGCCGCCAGAACGAGTAGGGATATGGCATTTGTTACATTGTCCGCAGAACGTGCAGCATACTGATAAAATCCGTAAACAAGGTCAGAAAGACCTAATGCTGCTGAACCTATGCCAACTGAAAATACGAATGTGTTGAATGCTTTAATGGCATTTAAATCGGATAGCGTTGCCATTCTTTCTTCTTCGCTTGATGGTATTGCTGGCTTTTTGTCCTCTTCAGTCCTACCCTGTCGGAAGAGATGAAACGATGCGATAGCGGCAGCGGCTAAAAAACCGACAATCGAAGAACCGATGGCAATTTCTCCTTCTCTATCGCTTTCCTTCTTGATCTTTGCCCATTTAGGAAGTACATTCCTAATTCCGCGAATTTCCCCTCCTTCGCAGATGCCTGGTTCGTGGAATCTGACTTCATCGGAGATGGCCTCCATCTGTTTTGGACTGAGTTTTCTAAAAAGGTCATATTCGATTTTGTGTAAATCCGGCTCGTTTATCGGTTTAGCTCCCTTAGGAATTAACATCGTTTCGCATAATGTCGGATGATGTCCTGGGATGCTGAACTCCTGTCTTGCTATTAGTATTAGAGGGATTCCGTGTGGGGAGATTTCTAATGTGTACAGAACGTCCGAGCCTTTAATTCCATATGCCATCTCTGCCGGCTTAGCTTGCGTTGCGTCAATCTGCACTGAAGGAAGTGGAGGGGAAGCAGAATTGGATCTGGCCATTGGAAATAAGGCTGCCATCGCGATGGCCGTTCCGACCGCAGCAGAAGGCCTGGCTTTAACATTCATGTCATCGCTTAATATCTCTTCTTTCCACCTATATATTGCTTTCTTTAGGCTTCCGAGGACATCGCGTGCACTTGGCCTTATTCTGCAATTAGCCACGAGCGTCGACCAAGACAGAAGCTGAAGTAAAAAGGAACATTTCTTTGCTAATAAACGAATATCTCAATGATCCTGATACACGAAAACCAGACATCAAGAATTTGTTGGCACTTTCATTCACTACCGTCTCAATTAGAGTTTAAGCCGCTATTATGTTTTCTTTATTAAATCCCGATAATTAAAAATGTTAATATTGTATTTATTTTCTAGTTCTTTCTTATTATCATTTATTCTACCATCTTCTGTTATCAGATCCTCTCTCAATGCTATTGCAGTAGCGACTATAATACAATCGATATAGTCATTAAGGACATCCAATAATCCCTTGCTTATCTTTATTATATGGGAATTATAGAAAGGTTCTACTCTAAACTCTGCATTTATGATATCTATAGCCTCTGAAGTAAATACAGGATCTACGTTAAGTTTCGCCGCTTTTGCTTGCAATTCAAATAACGATATCATACTTATTCCAAGATCATCGATATTTAGATTAATTTTGCCTTCGTCTACATCCAACAAGAGGTCTGTGTCTACGCCAATTCGAGATAGTGGCAAGATATATGTTGTATCGATTATCAAATTCACACCGCCTTCGAGAGACGTCCCCTAAATTCTTCGAATTCCCTTGAAGTCACAGTTGCTACTTTCTTAGAATGCAATAATCCAGTTAATTTACTGCTCTTATTTTTGAGGGTTTTCTTAAGAATATTATTTATGACTTTGGATATCGCTTTGGTGGTTTTGTATTCTTCCACACTTTCTTTAACTAAGGCTTCGTATATTTCTTTGTCTAATATGACTGTTGTTCTCTTCTCCATTTTATCACTAATATGCTTATATGCTTAAACATATAAATATCTTTCTGTCGGACATGTATATTAGTAATTGAAATCATAATTCATGGTTCTGGTTGAATTGAGCCAGAATTGTTAAAGCCCGAGAGACCTGCGGGTGGTTGGTAACGTACGCCCTTGAATATAGACGGTTTATAGCCAACTATAACATTACTTGTATATCTTGACTTCAGCCATTCCATAGAGCGTATGTAGGGACTCATTGGGAAA
Organism: Microcaldota archaeon; assembly: GCA_964550485.1. Classification (GTDB taxonomy): domain Archaea; phylum Micrarchaeota; class Micrarchaeia; order Micrarchaeales; family CABMGC01; genus JAJZIZ01. The sequence goes on from CAZJZM010000014.1 coordinate 12,639, forward strand.
ATCGGTGTAATTTATTTTCAGGTATCCTGTGTAGATTTGATATATTGAGCCTGAGAGAGGCTTGGAACCCGCATAGCATTGCATAGAAAAGGTCCTGTTAGCACCTATCGGAAGATATGCATGCGGCGTTACCTCCTGCGTCTGTATGTTTTTAGAATTAGTGTTGCATCCTATGGCCGTTATGTTGAGCGGCGATGTAGTGGCCTGGACTATGCCAATTGTAAGAAGCCCGTTAGATGTCATGTAGAAGTTGGAACAGCTGAATCCTGCCTCCAACTGGCAGATTTGGGGCGGTTGACCTGAACTAGGCGTAGTGAAGCCGAGTCCGTATGCTATGATAACGACCAGAAGTATTATCACCGCGCAGATTATCAGGTAACTCCATGAAGGCCTATGTCGAAGTTGTTTACCGTCTTGCATAATATCTCTTCGGATACATAAAGAACTTTGAAGATATAAATATACCCACCCAGAAACATTGGCGATTATTATTGAGCCCGAGAGATTTGGCGTCTGTTGGTAATAATCCCTCCATTTTGGAGGATAGAAACGGATGTTGTAAAGGCGATAAGAAGTGAGGTAAAAAAGGCAAGGAAGTTATGAATAGGATGTTGAATAGGTAATGGATTATCCTCTAGCACCTCTGGCCATCTCGCCTGCTTCTAGATTGATCCTTGCGGTTTCGTTTATCATATGAAACATATATGTCCAATACCAATGCTTTGATATGTACTTTTGATCATCGTTTTCCAACTTCTCTGCGAAGAAAGCAAAATACTCGCTGCCTTCGATGCTTTTTGAGATGTGTACAGAGCCAAACTTCTCCAGGTACCATCTCAGCCATCTTTCGTCTGCTTTCTTAATGTCCTCTCCAGTCTTAGCGTAGATGAGGTCTTCATTGAACATCTTCTTTTCTGCTTTTGTCATCGTGGGATCTGCAGCTATTAATATCAGATTAAGCTCTTGCCATATGGCTTTCCTTGTCTCAAATTCATTAGGACTGCCAACGTTGTATTCTTTCAATAATTCCCTAATCCGCTTATCAGTTTCTTCGGAAATCTCAAACTTATACCTTTTTGCAAATTTCTTGACATTAACTTCATAAAATTCTTTTGAACGCGCGCCGTAGTCCTTCTGCATAACCGTATGATGAATTTTCTGGGCTGCGGCTGCTGCCTTGGTTTCATTTACACGTTTTCTTTCGTTGAAGACCATATTCGCAATCCTTGATAAAACAGCACTTTTTATATTTATAGATATGCTTAGGATCAAAGGCTGAGTTTTTTCATCTCATGAAGCAGCATCGGATCTGTTATTTTATATGTATTTTCGATTTTTTCTATAAATCCGAATTTGATCAGCGAATCTAGGAGGCTTGACAGTCTTGTATCGGATATGCTTCCAGATTTTGCTGTGATATATCTTTTTATCTCAGCCCAGGAGCCTATGCCTTCTGCGATCGCTTTTAACAAAGAGAGATATCTTCCTCTTGATTTTGAAAGTAGCCTGTTTACTTCATCCAGGACTATCTTTGAACCTTCGTTATAGACGTTTTCCATTGCTTTGCTATATGGAAGTTTCTTAACGCCCCTATAATAACCATAATACGTCAGCCACCCTGCAATTCCATCCAGTTGAGCTATTGCATTATCCAACTCGGCCTCTTCGATCTTCAATTTTTGTTCCTTGAATCCCTTCCGAAGGAATTGTTTGCCTAGTTCACCATCGAATCTACCAAGAGTAATCTCGGTTTTGAATCTCCCATATAGCATAGCCTTTGCATCTTCATAATTAAGGAAATCTTTCAACATTCCGATTTCACTTCCTGTTAGTATGTATCCAACATTGGAAAGATTGTCTAGGCTCCAGGCGATTATCCCATCATATTTTGTCTTGCCACCTAGTCTTAAATACTGGGCTTCATCAAATGCAATTACAAAATTCATCCTCTTATTAGCAGACCACTCGTTTATTGTCCTAAGCACTTTGGTTAGGCTTTCATGCGAATCGCCGTCAAAGATGTTCCGCTCATTAAAACCCAATCTACCTGTAAACCTCTCAAATTCACTGATTAATGCCTCACAGATTGCTGGCAAACTTATGTACCCATTCTCAGAATAAATGTCTCTAACGTCAACAAGTATATATGGAACTTTCTTTTCGTTAAGGAAGACATGCAGTAAGCTTGTCTTGCCAACCCTCCTTACACCATATATAATTACCAACTTTTCCTTTAGCCGTATGGATTCTTCTAGCATACCAAGCTCTTTCTGCCTGTCAAATAAATCTGAAGGATATTCTTTCGGAGTGGTATCAAACAACACTAACTACACCCATTAGTTGCTAACTACTAGGGTTAGTAAAATATAATAAGCTTCCTATAAGCTAATAGAGCCCCGAGAGACCCGACCCACAATTGACTGTTTATAACGAGCTTTTGAGGTTTTGCAGAGATTATA
>CAZJZM010000015.1:0-14915 GCA_964550485.1 Microcaldota archaeon
ATAATTCTAATTTTATCAAAATTAATAGGGATTCGGAGTTTGTTTCATTATAACTATATACTTTAGTATATAAAAAGCTTTTGAATATCTTAAGATATACTTGAGTATAAGACATTTATGCCATTGCAAATCTTTAAGATTTTACTAGGCGAGTATAAACCATGCGAGAGATTACTTCAATAGAGATATACAAGGGAATAGGCGAGATCGAGGAGAAGCTTAGAGATAGCAGGCTCAGGAAGTTTTATGACCTTGGAAACGGTACTTTCAGGTTCCTGTTCTACAAGAAAGAAGGGAATGTGCACATTTTCTGCAGTTTGCTAAGGACCTTCAATGAGACGAAGTTCACGGAAGGTGCCGAAGAGGCGACTACTTTTGCTATGGGAATCAGGAAAAGGCTGGAAAATGCAACACTTACCTCAATCAAGCAGCAGAATTCGGACAGGATGATAGTGTTGGAATTTGGAAAGGAGGGCTTCAGACTGGTAATAGAGATGTTCGGAAAGGGGAATATGATACTCCTTAATGACCAGAACAGGATAGAGATCTGCTATAGGATAGTAAGGTACAGGGAGAGAAGCGTAGGCCCGGGCAATCCCTACGATTTCCCAAAAAGCGATGCGATCTCCTTCGATGATTTCGATGAAAATGAGCTCCAAAGGATCTTTGACGCTGCGCCGAAGGACAAGAAGCTGATCAGGTATCTTTCGGAATACATAAACATAGGACCTCTCTATCTGGAGGACATAATAAAAAGGAGTGGACTCGACCCTGGAGGAGTTCTTGAAAACAGAAAGTCTGACGATATCCTGATTGCTGAAACGGTTAAGTTCTTTGAAAGGATAAAGAAAGAGAAGCCGAGGATATACGTGGAGAACGGGATTCCGAAGGATTTCGCGATTGTGGATGTGGAAAGATACAAGGGCCTTGAAAGCGTGGAATACCCAAGCCTCAATGAACTTTTGGACGAGATTTACATCAACGAAAGGAGCGAGACGATAGACGAGGAAAAGTCAGAGTCTAGAAGCAAGATTATATCAAATATAAAGGCGCAGAAGGAGCTTGCCATAAGCACGAAGGCCGAGGCTGCTTACTATGCCAAGGCCGGAAGCAGGATCTTCGAGAACATGCACGAGATAAACAACCTGATAGATTACCACCAGAAGAACAAGAACGCAAAGCTGGAGGAGGTCAGAAAGGCATTTGAGGGAATAAAGATAAAGGAATTGGATCTAAAGGATAAGATGGTAAAGATAGAGTTGGATGAGTGAAGGTATTGTCGGTTGGAAAGAGTGAAAAAATGAGTATAGATATACGAAAAGCAAGAAATGGAGATGCAAAACCTCTTATCGAACTCTCAAACGAAGGACTAAGAAGAAAATTCTTTGTTTATGATGGTGGAGGTTATTTTAAGGGAAGAAAGGACATAATAAAAACTAATCAAAGATTTATGAAGCAAGACAAAAGAAATTTTACTTTATTAGCTATTGACAAAAAAAGGAATACCATAGTTGGATGGTGTTCTGTTAGTGGTAATGAAAGAGGAAGAACAAGGCATCGTGTTGATTTAGGATGGCTTGTTCATCCCGATTATGTCAGAAAAGGAATAGCGACAAGACTTGTTCAAAATGCAATTAGAGAGCTTAAAAAAGCGTCTATCAAGAGAGTAGAAGCTGAAGCGGCAATTAAAAATATTGCAAGTCTAAAATTAGCTAAAAAGTTAGGGTTTAAAATTGAAGGAAAAAAGAGAAAAGGACTTTTGCTTGATAATGGGAAGTATGTAGATACATATATCTTCAGTAAGATTTTAGATTGATTACGCTGACGAAATGAGACACTTTAATATAGCTGACGAATATACGATAATATCTGATTGAATGATTGAAGTGACTGTGCTTGGAACCTCCGGCTCTTCCCCCGCAGTAGGAAGGCAGATGCCTGCAGTGGCACTGAGGCATGAGGGCGAGGTCTTCCTCTTCGACTGCGGCGAGGGAACCCAGATGCAGATGCTCAAGTACGGCATAAACAGCTACAGGCTCAAGGCCATCTTCATAAGCCACAGCCACGGAGACCACATAATAGGGATAGCGGGTTTGGTAAGGACACTGGCGCTGAGCAACAGGAAGGACGATCTCTCGATCTTCGTTCCCAGAGGACAGGAGAGGATAATCAGGACTCTTGTCTTGTTTGACAAGGCGCTCATAGGCTACAAGATAAATATAATAGGTGTAGGATCAGGAGTGATTTACAAAGGCAAGGACTTCACGGTCTCGGCCTTCAGGCTTAACCACACTATACCTACATGCGGATACGTCTTCAAGGAGAACGACAGGAGGAAGTTCCTTAAGGAGAAATGCAGGAGACTGGGAATCGAGGGGGAAATGTTCGGAGTTCTCACGAAGAAAGGCAGGATAAAGATAGGCAACAAGACAATTTCGCTCAACAGCGTCACCGAGCTCAAGGTGGGAAGGAAGATAGTCTACGCGGTTGACACAAGACCCACAAGCGCCACAATAGCAGCCGCGAAGAATGCTGATCTGCTCATCCATGAGTCCTCATACACAGACGAATTCAGGAAGCTGGCAATCATGAGGAAGCACTCCACAGCGTTGGAGGTTGCGACTGTTGCAAAGAAGGCTCATGTCAGGAGGCTCTGCCTGGTCCACATAAGCACAAGGTTTAAGACAGGAAAGCCATTAATAGATGAGGCGAGAAAGGTATTCAGGAATACCATAGCTGCAGAAGACGGAGAGAAAATAGATGTATGAATGAGGGTATCGTCTAGTGGTAGGACGACAGATTGACATTCTGTAAGCAGGAGTTCGATTCTCCTTACCCTCATCGTCCTTGAAGACCGCATCATATGTTGGCCTGTTTTAGGAATCGTTCTTTACAGATTTGCCTTTTTCCTTGTGTTCTGATTTTATTAATGACGTACGCTTTCTATCCATCTTTGCGCTGGATCAGGATCAGACGTAGTAAGGGACTGATGAATGGTGGCTTGAGTGTCTGTTTGTGCTGATTCCTTCCATAGTGCTTTGGCGAAAGTAGTAGTATCATCTCCGACCCAAACTTTCACATCCCTGTTTTCAGGATTGCCCGAGATAATCAGAAGCAGAGGAACATCATTCATAGACTCGTCTTGTCTGGAAGCGTGAATCCCCTCGGCTTCTTTAGGGACACAGAATGTGCCACGATAATTTTCAGGACGGTCCAATGAACCTTTAGCGCTTATCCAGAACCAGCCCTCTTTGTTTGCCGCCAATGCGACAGATAATGGCTTGAGTTCCTTGCCGTTTTCCATTGCATTGATTACCTTCCATTTTGGCATTTGTTCTTCGATTAGAGGCGGTCTTGGCGCTACAGGTGGCATTGGGAAGGCTATGGTTCTCATAAAGTTCACAGTAATACCTCTTTTGTCCTGATTTATATGTCTTTACATTCTCCGTTTATCTTTCATTTTTGCAGAGCTGGCGCTATCCTTTTTAGTCTTCCAGTTATATTCTTTAGAACATATCATTTATTGTGCTGGTGCTTGCGCAGGCGGCGGCTGGCTTTGAGGAATCAGTACATTTATTTCTTGCGTGATGGCGACAGGGAATGCCAAGGTCATTTCCAATTTCACATCGACGTACCAGCGTATTGGAAACTGGTTGAAACCCATATTGCCGCTAAATAGTGAAACTTCCTGGGCGAACTCCATGATTGCGCCTCCTGTTTCATTCTGCGGCCTTCCCACGGCTCCCATTTGAGGGATGACAAAGGAGAAGTTATAGGCCATAGGGCTCTGGTCCTTAAGATAAACCTTTTCGGAATCGAGTTTCTGCTCGTTTTTATATAAAAAGATAGTTCTGCGTTCCAAACGACCTTGCGGACCCATATATTGTTCCTCTTTTTTGGCATAGAGGTGCGCAAAAACCCCTTTCGCCTTCGCATCTTTATCGAGAGTTAGCGTCGCAGTGCCTTCCAGAGTGCCACCAGGAGACACGCTAGGGCTCTTTAAAACCAGCGCCATCTTTCCCGTGCCCAATCCAAAAAATCCCATTTTACCACACGCAAGCTTTACATTTTATGCAACTGATTATTTTATAAATCTTTCACAAGGAAGGGTTTTGCGATTCGATCGCCATGCTTATCCTTTCCCCAGATTTTATAATAAGGCGGGATATGTGGTCTGTTATTTCCGACTCTGGGCTGGTTAGCAATGCCTTTACAGTATCGTCGATCTTTCCTTCGCTTGCAAGAATCAGCGAGATTGCGTCTCCGAAAATGTATGGCACGGAGCTTTGGTTCCAACCTTTTGCATTGACCATGTTTTGGATTCTGTTAACAGATAACTCCATTGCGGACAGGGCCACTTGGTTGGCAGCGTAGACATGTGTTGAGATGTAGTCGGAATTGATCTCGTAGTATGGCTCCTCATCCTTAAGCCTTTTCATCTCTGCTTTTTGTGTATCAGTCAATGCTGCGACCTCCCGCTTTGATTCTTCAACACGCTTCCTTTCGCTGGCATCGACTTCTGCAAAACTTTTTATGATGGCGAGAGCGACATCGCGAGTGGAAATCTTCCGAAAGGTGGGGTTATTGATGAGGTTGGCTGCCATTTTTCTGATTCTTTCCTCAGGATTTTTTATTTCTGACGTTTCAAAGGCGGCAGCGCAGAATATCGCCGCTGTTTCTTCGAATTTGTTTGGATGTTTATGGTATGTTGGCTGGTTCATGTCCGCAATGAGATTTTGCATTCCCCTGATTGCGTGGGCGTCCTCATGCGCCATTACGCTTGGAAGTCTTTCTCGGTTTTCACTGCTTAGTGATTTTGGATTTATGGAGATTGTATTCCGCTTCCGGTTGTACGCCGCCGCGCAGTTTCTCCCTTCGAGTCGTTTGTCGACCAGTATCTCGATCAGGGTGATGGGCATGCCCAGCATCGAGCTGAAGTAGGCTGTTGCTTTGCCCAGGCTTGTTTCCGCCATGCTGAAGCCTTCCGGATTTTCCTTTCTAGCCTTCAGCGTCTCGATCTTCAATTGGTATAGTTCCTCCTGCTGCTTCGCATCGAGAGCGGGTGTTTTTGGATGGCGTATCGTGCCGTCTTTCATGTCTGGTGCCCTTCTCATTGCCGCCTCCATTAACATTCCCTGTTTGTCTTCTGTTTATCAAGATATATATCTTTATCAGAGGATTCCGGAGATTGGCAAAACAATAAAAGGCTTGATTGAGGATAGGTATTGGAGATTGGATGATAGACCACATAATGATAAACGCCAACGAATACGAGAAGGAGCTGGGCTTTTACTCTTGGCTGATGCCGAAGCTTGGCTATGGGGAGAAGATGGTGCACGACAGGCCTGAAAGGAGGTCTGCGGGATTCAGGTCCAAGAGCGGAGGAGTCTGGCTCACCGAACCTGAAGGAAGCTTCAGGGGAGACAAGTTCGACAAGCGGAGGTCCGGCATCAGGGAGATAGCTTTCCTTCTTGAGAGCAAGCAGCAGATGGACGAGATTGCCGACCAGGTCGAGAAGCAAGGAGGAAAAGTACTCGAGATGCCGCACCAGAATTCGCGAGGAGACTACCAGTTCTTTTTCCAGGATCCCGAAGGGATAAAGCTGGAAATAGTGATCAGAAAGGGCTGAAAGGGTGAGCAGTTTCAGTCTAAAGTCTTGACAAGTGACATCTTATGAATTGAGGATGTAACCTAATTTAGTTACATCTTTAGTTTCTTTTAGGAATACCCCGTAGGTTGGCCCGCATTGCAATCCGTCTTTCTGCTGCAGTTAGCAATGCTTTATTATGATAGGCCATAGTTGTTCTACGTTTTTCTGCTGCAGATAACAGTATCCTATTGTAATCGGCTTGTTCTGCAAATCTCTTCCGTGCTACAATTTCCATTTTACCACAAGATTATTGTGATTTACATCATATTTAAAGACTTCCTTTAGATTTAGATAGTTTTTAAAGTCTGCTCGTAGATTAGATTTAATTAGAGATATTTTAGCAAAGCCTGCATCTGACGTAGCCTACTTCGTTTATTTTTGGGTAGGCTATAAAAGCCTGCCGCACCAATTAATACCAGAGGATGACAATGGACTCGCTTCAAGAATGGATAGCTGGAGAGATAACGCTCTCGGACACGCCGGGCAGCACGATGAAGAAGTGGAGGGAACTCTTCGGCATCTCGCAGATAGAGCTTGCCAAGTACCTCAAGATCTCAACCTCCACCATAAGCGACTACGAGGGGAACAGGAGGGCAAGCCCCGGAGTGGGCATAATAAAAAGATTCATAGCCGCGCTCATAGACATGGACCAGCAGAAGGGCGGCGAGGTCACGAGGAACCTCGAGAAGTTCAGCAAGCCGAAGGAGGACAGCTCGTTCTTCTTCCTGCATGATTTCTCCACGCCCATAAGCGGGGTCGATTTCGCAAGGCTTATCGACGCGAAGATAATAGCGAACCCCAATTACCTCGATACCATAAGGCTCTTCGGATACACGCTTCTTGACAGCCTGAGGGTCATACTCGAGATCTCGCCTTCCGACTACCCAAGGCTCTTCGGCACCACCAACGAGCGCGCCTTCGTCTTCGACCAGGTAAGCACCGGCAGGTCGCCGATGGTCGTTGTGAGAGTGGCGCCCATAAAGCCCAAGATTGTCGTCATACAGAACCTGGATACGGTGGACAAACTGGCCATCAAGATAGCCCAGATCGAGCACATCCCTCTGCTCACCACCAAGCTCAATTCCGACGAGCTCAAGCTCAGGCTCAATAACATATAGTCGGATAGACATCGATCCGCTTAGGGCTCAACTTGCTATTCCTTGTGCGGTATGAGGAGCAGGTTTATTCCGTTGGGAGTTATCTCGTAGGGCACCGTGGCGAAGCTGTGCTGGGTTCCCCGCATCTTTATCACTTCGATGCTCGGCACCCTGTTTCCCTCCTCGCTTCCACTCAGGTACATCACTATTATCCCGTCATAGACGAAGAACTCGGGCTCGAAGAGGAGCCTATCCTTCTCGGTGGTTTCTATCTCCATCGTGAGGAAGGCGGTTACGTTCTGCTTCCTGAACATGGTGACAAGGCTTGATGAAAGGCTCCTGTATTCGAAAGGATCCTTTACGAAAAGCTTCATTACCGAAACCGAGTCGATCGCGACCCTTGTGGCTCCAGTCTCGGCCACCATTGATTCTATGTCGGTTATGGTTGTGGTGAAGGTGAAGATGTTTCCCTTCTTGTCCTTCTGGATTAGGCTTGAGGCCTGTTCTGTGCCCCTTATTATAAGTTTTTTCTCTGCGATCAGTCGGTCTATCTCGGTGAACTGTCCGAAAGCCTCCTTCATGTTTGCAATAATCATGTCTGATTCTTCTTCCAGTGAGAAGAGCATCGAGGTCTCTCCTGCGAGTGCACTTCTGTAAAGAAACTCCAGGCAGATGAGGGTCTTCCCTGTGCCAGGGCCTCCGGCAACGACAACCTGATTTGACTTGGGTATGCCTCCGTTGAGCATCTTGTCAAGGCCCCCTATTCCGGAAGGTGTTCTTTCTCTAGCCATTTAAGCACTTCGTCTGAGATCGTCCCTTGCTGAAGCAGACGGTTTTCCCGCTAAGCATCTATAAATCTGCAATGTCTTTATAGCTTACCTTGGATCGCGGGTTACCAATGAGTCCTATTTGCAGATGAACCGTTGTCTGTTTGAGGATGCGTCACAAAGCCTTGTTGAAGATAATCTTTATATACCAATCCAATGCAATTTTGCATTGGAGATGATGGACTGGATAAAGTAGGTAGGAAATCAAAGGATGTGCCGTCTCTAGATATTGGACATAAGGATAAGGCAGTCAGGACGCTGAGGGACGTGTTGAGGGCTGCCTTGACCCATGAAGTTCACGGATTTTCGATTGCCGGGGATAAGAATGAAAGCCATACGGAAATAACTGTTACAATGAAGATTGGTAGGGAAACGAATGCTTACGAATTGAAATATCAGTTGGAGGGATTGAAAGGTGATTGAACAGTCATCAGCGCCTTTTCCTCTTCCCTGGTTTCCTTTCCGCTGCCGTCTTCTCCTTTTTCTCTATGTTCAGGTAGAGTTTTTGTATGGCCTCCTCGCGCCGGGAGGCATTCTTAGGCTTCCTGCCGGGTAAGACAAACGAGTAGACGCAGAGGATTAGGCCGGCGAGGATTAGGATGGCTGAAGCTTCGCCGTAGAGCCCGAGGCCCGATGAGATGATCTGGTTGGTTCCGGTTATCAGGCCGCTGTTTGGCAGCACATAGCCGTAGGTGGTCGTCGCGGAGCTGTTTCCGGGATTCCGGTATATCGCATAGTAGGTCCCTCCGGCTAGGACGAGTGAGAGGTTGTAGGATGCCGGGCTAAGGCCCTGTGCGGATGAGGATCCCTGCAGGAGGAAGACTCCTCCGGTGTTGTTGTATGCCTTTTTGTACAGGTCTCCGCTTTCAAGGCTTGTGAGCACGTTTGAGGAAAGGTTGCCGGATTGAAGATAGGGGGAGAGTGAATCGAATGCCGTGCTGTTCAGGAGATAGAAGGTTATGGGCACCGCGTTTGAGTTATAGACGAGGTAAACCATGCTGGTGGAATTCAGGCTTATGGGAGATGATACTATTCGGTTTGGAGCTATGGTGATTGTCTGCCTTGAACCTGTTGCCACCGTCGATGCATTCAGAGCCTGGTAGGTGTATGAGAAGGCTATGAGGATGCCTATTACTATCAGTAGGACGCCAAGCAAAAACAGTCGTCTGTCCATCGCATCACAATTAATAGGCTTACTTAACCAAGAAGGAATAATAAGCTTGCTGAATAATGTTCTGTCAAATGCAGAAAGTTCTTGGTTGATGATGTGGCTAACGAAGCTGGAGGAAACTTCTGGAGTGGGATGGACAACAAGGAAAAACTTCGGATATACCTTGGCATAGTTGTCCTCTTCGTTCTGCTCGCCCTCATAGCCACATTTGCCGAGCCGCATGCAAGCAGCAGCCTGGCAAGATGCAATGACATATTGTTGGTACAGAGCAGGTACTCCTGCCTTTACTCGCTAGCGGTCTCTACGAAGAATAGCTCCATATGCGGCTCTGTCGCCGAGCCCCTCTCTGATGAGTGCTATAGCAATGTAGCCGAGCTTACCCTTGACCCGGGCAAGTGCACGGGCATCGCCGATTACAACATGGCCTACAGCTGTGTTCTCTGGATAGCAAATAAGACAGATTCCTATAGGGCCTGCGATAAGCTAAGCGGCAGCTTCGCTTCCTCATGCATCGAGTCTCTTGCATCCGAACGCGACAACGCAACCGCCTGCAACGCGATAACCAATCAGACCGAGGAGGAGCTCTGTTCCTCCGGAATATACCTCGGGGATGCCAGCATGATGAAAAACGCAAGCTACTGCGCGCTTGTGCAGGATACGGACAACCAGAACCAGGTCTCCCGGATGGTCAGCCTGGCTCAAAAGGTCTTGCAGAGCGAGGCCGGGCAATCCCTGGGATTCGGGAATCTCGGCCCCCTGCAGTACATAGAAGAGTCAGGAGGAGGTTACAGCTCGAAGGAGGTCTGCTACCTCTCCGCGGCTGCGGCTTCCAACAATGCGAGCTCATGCTACATGATCAGTAACGAAACGCTGCGGGACCTATGCAATACCTACGGATACCAGCAAACAACAAGCAGCAACGCCACGCAGAACGCCACAGTACCGATGGACTTGTGCGCTGGAGAATCAGGAGCAAACCTCACTTCGTGCGAAGCCTTGTCCAACATAGTGGAGGCGGTCACCAGTAAAAACTTGACCAAATGCGCCGACATTACAGACAGTTTGCTAGAATATCAGTGCTATACATCCATGGCCTATGCCTACAATGACACGACCTACTGCGGCTATATCCAAAATGCAACTGCCAACCAGGCCTGCATGGATGACATATATTATAATGAGAGTTAGGGATCCGAGATATTGAATCTGTTTACTGTGAACCGATGATGTTGTGGAATAGCTGCTTGTCTTTTTTTCTTTGAAGGGAAACAGTCAATTAGCCTAAAAGACCTCCTTTAAGTAATCTAAATTCCTTCTTTGTTTCCCAAATTTTCTCCAGTTCGGCAAAATTTTTGTCAGGTTTCTGCATCAAACTGGCCAGATGGTCTATCTCCTTCAGTTGCTTTCCGGTCAGATTTGGAAATACATCGTATCTTGTTGGCGTCGGCCCCTGCATGTAGTTTATCTCGTTGTTCATTAACGAGTGGAAATCGTAGAATAGGCTCCAGATCACGACTATCTTGCCTCTCTCGGGTTTTGCGTTCCAGAACCTTTGCGGATCTTCCTTTCCTTGTCTTATATTTAGCCATGCTTCCGCAGGAAAGTCAAATTTTCCATCAGGTATATCATAGGGGTCGAACTTCTGATTAAGGCTCCAGCTTCCATCAACATCGATGGTAATCCACCGATTATCCTCTCTGCTCCAATATTGATTTATCCAATGGTCCGCACTGACGGCTTTCAATTTATTAGGCATCTCAAAATATGGGGCGTTTCCAGACCTTACTCTGGAAGGTATCCCTTTCGATTTTAATATCGATGCCATTAGTATGGAAACGAACCTGCAAGTTAGAATTAATTTGTCCTTTTCTTTTCTATCTTTTATAAATCCTCTTCCGTCCCTTCTATATAATTCGGCTATCATTGCCGAGGCAGTTACCAGAATGTCATCTTCCGGTTGTCTGTACCATGGCACTTTATTCATATCGCCGAATCTTTTATCGGCATTCGTACCGACATTTCCTGCTGCGAGTGTTGTCCTATGTATAAGATTGCGTCTGACAAGTTCTCCGATTTTTCTTACATCGTTAGGTAGGTTTTCCCTTAAAGTGTCTTTATACAAACCTGGATTTGTATACATCGAGAACTCAAGATAATGCTCTAGTACTTTGTTGTCCATGGGTAAGGATGCGTTTTAGTGATTATTAGACTTTTTGTTTGTTATTTGGCAACCCAGATCCAGATTCTTCGTAGGCTTCTTTTTCTTGGTGTTTTTCTTCGGTATTGAAGATGTGGTATGTAGCCGGATCCATCAAGGTATTATATATTATAACGCCGCATAATCCTATTCATGGAGGGAATAGTCTCGTGCATAAGGCATAGCACAAGCAATACGTATACGCTTCTATCTGCAGAGTCTGGAAAGTTCGAAGCATTCGAGATGAAAAGCGATTTTTCACTCGCCACTGGAGAAGTCGTTGAGATAAAGGAGGAAGGCCCTGCGCCGGTTACCACCTCTGACCCGAAGGAGAAACTTGAGAAGATCGAGAAGGCAATTGATGAGACCATAGAAGGAATATTGGTCGGAGAGCCTTACAGGACAGGGATAGAGGAAATAGACCGGACCACCTCCAAGATGTGGGAAGACCTACTTTCCGCGTCAAGGTTATTCCTTAGGAAGTTGATGCTCGGAGCCCCCATAATAATACGCTTCCACAATGATGCGGATGGGGCAGGAGGGGCTGTCGGACTCTACATGGGGATAGCGAAGCTCTCCTGGAAAGTCAAGATAAAGCCGAACATAGTCTGGCTGATGCACAGGGGAGTGACCTACAGCGAGCGCGATTCAGAGTGGGATACGCTAATAGCGAACGGGTACAGTTCCATAGAAAAACCGCTCCTTGTGATAATAGATTTTGGCACCTCGACGGGAAGCAACGAAGGCATAGAGGCAATCGAAGGCAGATTTGAGACGATCTGGCTGGACCATCATCCGATCGAGGAAGGATTCGTGGGCGCGAGACTGCCCAATTACATGAACCCGTGGAAGTTCGGTGCAGATTCCAGTTACACCGCAGGACTTTTTGCCTGTGTCTTTTCACATACGTTTGCAGATGCGGATACAAAAGAGATGGAAAACGCCTCGCTTGTCGGAGATTACAGCAGGTTCGTTCCTAAGGGGAATGCAGGCCTTGAGGCCTCTACAATACTCGACCTGATAACAAGCGATCCGAGGATAATTTCGCAGTCGAGTTCAAACGTAGTTCCATCGGAGATAGATGCCGCATTGAACAGCAGTGAGAAGAGGGGCGAGCTTTACAATTATGCCAAGATGAGGTTGGAGGAGACTCTCGATGCGGCATTAAATTCGGTGAAGACCATAAAGACGGAGAAGGCGGATATCTTTGTCTTGGACTATGGAGAGATGAGAAGCGCTGAGAGCAAATATCCGCTTCCCGGAAGGTTCTCGTCAAGGTTGCTAAGCAGGATAGAGGAACTTAACAAGAGGCCCGAGGTGGTGATAGTGCATTTCAATCTGTTTATATCGATGAGGGTGAGCAGCGGGATAAGCGATGTGGTGGACATTCCAGGAGTCATAGGCAAGATGAAGGAGCTTTATGCGGAGGGCATAGATTCTGGAGGAGGGCACAAAAATGCAGCGAGCATAAAACTGAATCTCGACCAGGAGAAGAAAACGGTGCTCAGGTCAATTATAGAAACAGTTAAGGAAAATCTGGAGCAGAAAGGGAAATGACAAAGGATATATATTTTAGGATTCAGGAGATATAGCTAATTGTAGGAGATATAATGAAGCGCATGTACTTGTACATAATAGTCGCACTTGTGATAGTCGTGGCGGTCGCAGCTTTGGTGCTCTCGGTCCCGAAAGCTAGCGGAACGAAGCTCACAAGCTATGATGGCCAGCTAGTGCCGAGCAGCCTTCTTTCGATGCTTTCGATACCGAACAACGTGAGCAGCACCGTAGGCATAGGAGTGGCTAGCAAGGAGATAATGCCTCTCAGCGGACCGGTGCTTAGGATAAACGGCAAGCCGGAAATACTCTACATAGGCGCCGATTACTGCCCGTTCTGCGCAGCGGAAAGATGGCCCATGGTCATAGCACTCATGAGATTCGGGACCTTTACAGATCTGAAATACATGACCTCGGATCCTAACGACTACGCGCCGAGCTCGCCCACCTTCACGTTCTACAATTCCACTTACATGAGCCAGTACATCTCATTCGTCTCGGTGGAGGAGACGACAAACAACAGAAGCGTGCTCCAGCAGCCTAACGCCTCGGAACTTTACCTCTTCTCCAAGTACAACCCTTCCGGAGAGATACCTTTCATACTCTTTGCGAACAGGACGTTTTGGAACAGTGCAAGCTACGATCCGGAGAGCGTACTTGACGGAAAGAACTGGACCCAGATAGCTACACTGCTCAAGAACACGTCTTCGGTCCAGTCCCAGGCGATAGTCGGCGCCGCAAACCTCATGACAGCGCAAATCTGCGCCATCGACAACAATACGCCGTCAAGTGTCTGCTCCCAGCAGTACGTCAAAAAGCTTGAGAACAGCATAGGACAAGCCTGATAAAATGCCCAGCAGGATAAGGACAGCCCAGTATGCAGCTGCGATAGTAGGCTTGGCCATCTCCATTTATCTCACACTGTATCACTATGCCGGAATCCCTCTTGTGTGCTCGGACACCGGGATTATAAACTGCGGAAGCGTTCTGAACAGCCCTCTTGCGTACATCCTGGGAATTCCGATAGCCGTCATTGGAATTGTCTTCTTTCTGGGAGAATTCGTTGTCCTTTACACAGGAAACCTCGACGCCATCACGATCTGGAACCTCATAGGAATAGGTTCTGTGGTATATTTCATAAACCTGGAGAGGATAATAGGGAAGATCTGCGCCTGGTGCACCGGAGTCCATGTCATAGTCGTAATCCTGCTGGTCCTTTCCGTTTATGAAATGCTTGGGAAGGGTGCAAAGCACAAGACCCAGGGCTAGACATTCCCCCCGCTTATTATTGCGATCGCCTTGTCTTCGTCGCCTAATTTAAGCTTCCTGACCGCCGCGAGGGTGGCGACTCCTGCCAGTTCTGCGACAAGTCCGTATTCCCTGCTGAAAGCCTTCTGCTCGTTGACCATCTCGCTCTCGCTTACCGCCACTCCGCAGCCGCCGGTTTCCCTTATCGCCCTTAGGCCCTCTTCGCCGAATATGGGGTAGCCCACAGCTATGGCGTCGGCCTTGGTCTTGGGCATTTCGTATTTTAGGTTTTTGTTCTGCTCGAGTGCCTTTACAAGAGGGCTGCACTTCTCCGCCTGGACACCTATGATTTTTGGAAACCTTTTGATTTTCCCTACTGACTTCATCTCATTGAGGGCCTTGAAGACAGCGGTCAGCAGCGTTGCGTTCCCCACCGGAACGAGCATGTGGGTTACGGAAGGAAGCTGGTCCATCACCTCGTAGGTGAGGGTCTTCTGGCCCTCCTCTCTGTAGCAGTAGTCGCCTGAGAGGAAGAATCCGCTCTTTTTTGCGGACCCATACGCCAGTTCGAGGGCCTTGTTGAAATCGCCGTCTACCCGGTGTATGTTTGCATTTCCGACGCCTCTGATCTTTTTCAGTTTGCTCTGATTTGCGTCATTGCTTATGAAAACTTCCGCCTTCAGCCCTTCAAGATTTGCGTAGTAGCAGAGGGAATATGCCATGTTGCCTGTGGATGCGCACGTGATTGCATCGTAGCCGTACTCCTTTGCCTTTGCTATCTCGACTATAGAGCCGCGGTCCTTGAATGATCCCGTAGGATTCTCCATCTCGAGCTTAAGGTGGAGATTGCCGTATTCGTGACTCTGGATGAGCTTGGTTCCGCCTATCTCGGAATGGTTGTACTTGGCGTCTGGGAGAAGTGCTTCGTAGTCCCAGAATTCCTCTCCGTTGCTTTTTTTGAATTGCGGTTTGTCCTTGCAGTTCACAGTCAGTTTCTTACCACATTTGTCGCAGGTCTGGTGAGGATAGTCTGAATTATATTCAGCTTTGCATTCCAAACAGATAAGGGAGTATCTCATAGTGTCGCCTTTTAGGTAGATGCTATGCAAGGGTATAAAAGATTTCCTTTGCCCTACGGACAGATTCCGAAGTTTTGGACTTCAGCCCGCAG
>CAZJZM010000016.1:0-14864 GCA_964550485.1 Microcaldota archaeon
GATTTGAACATTCCTTTTGGCAACCATTGTTGCTGTTCGTCGTTTTCTTTTTTTGCTAGGCTTAGTTTTATGGGATCGTACTTTTCGGATATCATTCTTGTCTCTATTAGTCTCTCACAGAGGTATAATCTAGCAGCGGTTTCAGAGGCTTCTGGTGCGATGCCTACCCATATCGCCTTTTTGCGGGCTCTTTCCAGAGTGCCTGGAGATATGGGAAGTTTTGATACCTCTTCCTTTAAATCAAGATAACGCCCTCTTCTCTCTTCTTTGATTGAAGACCAAGCTTTTATTTCTAACATAGAATCGGTTAAGTTTCCCTTAACAGCTGCCGACAATGATTTAAAATATTCTGAAACGAAGATTGGCGATAGCCCGTTTATCTCCGTTCCGTAAGAGTCGGCAGGCATTAGAAGGAACTTGGCTTTGTAGCCTGAATCTCTGAATTTTCGTAATACCTCCTTAAGCTCGCTTAGGGTATCCATCTCGGGACTTTGGGAGGTCACCTCTGAGATTGGTGTTTTGTATCTTGGACCCCATGGAGAAAATAGGACAAGCTCTTCGCCTTTGATTCTACTTACCGCCAGTTTTTCAAGAATGCTTTCGACAGCCACGGGCCACTGTGGTTTTTCTTTCCCTCCCGCCTCTTCGGTTCTGTTCAGAATGAATTCCCAGAGAGAAACTACCGCCTCCCTCTTTTCGGGAGTGCATGGAGGTATGCACGCCCTGCTCTTATAGTATCCTAGTTTGACCAGAACCTGATCTACTGTCTGTTCCCCCCTATATTTTGTTTTCATATCGATCATCTAGGATGTCTGCAGAAACGGAAAGGATTTCTGTAAGAAACTTGCCGATGCTGGTTAGCTCTACGTTCTTCGAGGCTCCGAACTTTATCATGTTTAAGGATTTTAGAGTTTTAGAACTGCTCTTTAGCGTGGATAGAGGTATGCGCTCTCTCTCAGATATCCTTGAAAGGAGAGGAGTTATGGTATTCGGATTCCTGTTTACCTCAAAAAGGATGAGAAGCTGGTTGTCTGTTAGTGTTTTGGATAGGAGCTTGGCTAGACTGATGGAATCGGATAATTGAATCTGGAAAGTTCTAACTTGGACTTTCCTATTGGGTGTTGGTACGGCATCGCCATTTTGCTCACCATGATCTAAGGATATTGCTGTCGCAATGATATATAATGCTTTTGGACGAAGATAGTCGCCTTTTTATAAACTTTTGCTTCAGAAGAATCAGTAGTGTTCAGATGAAGTTGTTTTTGATAGTCCATGGAACTGTCCAGGGAGTGGGATACAGGCACTTCGTAAGCAGAGCTGCTTTTAGTAACGGGATAGAGGGTGTTGTAAGAAACGTTAGCGATGGAAGCGTGGAGATACTCGCTGAGGGAAATCCCGATAATCTCAAAGCATTTGAAAAAGAAATAAACATAAGCGTAAAGTACGGAGTGCAGGTTTTCAACATAGAGAGATTTGAAGAGGAGGATCCGAACTTTCCCAAGGAGATTAGGAAGTATCAGGGATTTGAGATAGAAGGAGAATGACCACTAAACGCCGAAACTGTTTCTCAGCTCCGGGATGTGAACCTTGCATTTGTTGCCCTGTGCTGTTGCCAGTTCCTTCGACTTCGATGGCTCACCGTGAACTATGAATAGGTCCTCAAGGTTCTGAACTTTTCCTATCAGCTGATGCAGTTGCTGCCTGTCCGCGTGCGCCGAGAGCCTGTATTGCTCAACCTTAAGGTTTATGTCTACCTGTTTCCCGTCTATCTCGAGCTTCTTTGCGCCGTCAGCCAGGGTTCTGCCCCTTGTTCCTTCGGCCTGGTATCCGACCAGGATGAGCTTGTTCTTGTCATCGTCCGCCATGCCCGTAAGGTATTTGAGTATCGGACCTCCGGTTAGCATTCCGCTCGTTGTGACTATTATGGAGGATTCGGTGCTGGCCATTACCTTCTTTCTTCCTGGAATCCCTTCCACCTGTGCGAAGTTCTTGCTCTTGAACGGATCGTCGTCGTTGAGGAGTATCCTCTTCTGCAGCTCGTCTCTGCAGTAGATTACATTGTGCCGATGGATCCGCATGGCCTTGTTTACCATTCCGTCGGTGTAGATGGGTACTTTAGGAAATGCTCCGGATTTCATGTAGTCGTCGAGTATGAAGAGAACCTCCTGCGCCCTTCCGACTCCGAAACTAGGTATTATGACCTTTCCTCCGGCATTGATGGTCTCCTTTATGCTGGCGGTCATCGCACCGAGAGTGGATTTCTCTGATGGGAAGATGTCCTTGTCTCCCCCGTATGTCGATTCTGTTATGAAGATGTTCGCATTCAGGGATTCGGTGTATGCGGGATCAAGCAGTTTTGTGGTCCTGCAGTTGACGTCTCCGGTGTATATCGCCTTTTTCCTTCCCGCTTTGACTTCTATCATCGCGCTTCCGAGGATGTGGCCTGCGGGCAGTAATTTTATCTCGATGTCCTTTATTTGGAAGGGCTTTTGGTATTCGACCGCCCTGTAACGCCTCTGCATTTTTGATTGCCCTTCCTTTGTCACGTTTTCGGGATTCGAGATGTTGAGGTAATCGCTGGCGAGTATGTTGATTAGCTCGAGTGTGGGTTTTGTCGCATAGACGTGGCCTTCGTACCCCGCGCTGAAAATGTGCGGAAGGTATGCTGAATGGTCGAGGTGGGCGTGGGATATTATTATCGCGTCGATTTTCTTCAGTTCACTGTCTTCTATCAGAGGGTATTCCTCCTTGATGCCCATCTTTACGCCGGCATCGAGAAGGATCCTCGCCTGCTGGCTCTCTATCATTATGCAACTCCTTCCGATCTCGGAAGCAGCGCCAAAAAAAGTGATTTGCAATCAATCGCCGTTGTTGTTCTTCTTGTCCTCCTTCTTGTCCTTGATTATGGCTATGTCCGCAAAGCTTACCTCTTGCACCTGATGGGGCTGGTGCTGCTCCTGCTTCTTCTGCCTGGGTGGCGCCCTCTGCTTCCTCAATCCGTCGTATAGAACGTCAAGCCTGGCCTCCAGCTCCTGCAGTCCTAGATTTGTCTCCTCTATCTTCTTGTTCAGGTCTATTATGTCGCCGGCCACGAACTCGGCCTTCCTCTTCATCCTGTAGCTGTTTATGGCCTCCTGTAGCTCCTCCTCGATCTCCTGCTTCTTTCTTATGAGCTCCTTCTCCGCGTTGAGCGTGAATGCCTCCGTTGAAATGCGGAACTCGAGTGCCTCCTTCTTCCTTCTGAGATAGCCTATGTTCTTTGTGCTCTTCTTGTTGGTGACTGCCAGCTTTGCTATGGCCTCGCGCTCGGCGAGCTTGTAGGCCAGCTTCCTCCTGAACCGCCTGAGGTCGTCCAGCAGAGTTCCCTTCTTCTTCCTCTCCTCCTCTATGGCCTTTGTGAGCTCCGCCTCCGGTCCAGCCTTGACGGTGGGCGTTGTTGCGCTTGTTGCCGTAGCAGTAGATTGCTCCTTGGCTGCAGCTTTTGGCTCTGGCTTTGCTTCATCATTGTCGGTCAGTAAATCCACCGTTATAGTTCGAGAGGACTAAATCATACACATCAAGCAGCCTGTCCGTCACTTTCTCAACTGAAAATTCCTTTGCGGTGCTTAATGCATCGCGTATATATGGCGATGAATCATTTAAAACCTTTTCTATCTTCCTCGCGCAATCGAGATGATCGCCGGGAGCGAACTTCTCGCCGTTCCTGCCGTTCTTTATGAGCTCCCTGAGCGCCAGATAGTTGGCGCCGACGACCGGCTTGCCGGTCGCCATGGCCTCAAGCGAGACTATGCCCTGGGTCTCGAATGTGGAAGGCAGGCAGAGCAGGTCCGCCGCTGCGTAGAGGCCAGGCAGCTTCTTTCTCTCGACATGGCCCAGGAATTTCACATGCCTCTGTATTCCCAGCTTTTTTGCAAGATTTTTGTAGTGGACTTCGGCAGGCCCTGCGCCGCCGATTATGAACTTCACGTCTTCCCTCTTCCTTGTTATGACGGCCGCGGCCTTCAGTAGAACCTCTATCTTCTTCTCCTTGCTTAGCCTTCCGAGGTAGAGGACGGTCTTTTCCCTGTTTTTTATCTTTAGCACGTTCCTCATTCCACTTCCGTCGGCTTTTGGATTGAAGGTCAGTAGGTCCACGCTGTTAGGGACCACCTGTATGTTTTCTATTCCCCCATAATTTTTTAGCATCCTGGCTATCACGTTTGAGGGAACGGTGGTGGCATTGCATCGCCTGTAGAAGAATTGGATGTACTTGAGCATGTATTTCGAGGTCAGCCTCTTCAGCTGCTTGTTCTTGGGATAGTAGTCGTCGACCACAGTCTTGTTGTTCACAACGGTGTGATAGGAACCTATTATGGGATACCTTCCGAGCTTTGCACTCATGAGGCCGGCAAAACCCATTACCAGAGGGGTGTGTGCATGAATAAGATCTATGTTTAATGATTTAAGCTTTGAAAGTGAATTGTATGGGAAAAGTGCCATGCTGTACTGGGGATAGGGCTTGAAATCTATCCCAGGATAGAGGAAGACCTTGCTTGAGTTTGGCTTTGTTGTCCCTATCTTGCAGCTGGAGAAGATGTAGACGCGGTGGCCTCTTTTCTCGAGCTCGGCTCTGAAGTTTAATATAGAGCTTACCACGCCGTCGACTGCAGGCAGGTAACT
This sequence comes from Microcaldota archaeon, assembly GCA_964550485.1. GTDB lineage: Archaea > Micrarchaeota > Micrarchaeia > Micrarchaeales > CABMGC01 > JAJZIZ01. The sequence continues at coordinate 4,660 of CAZJZM010000016.1, forward strand.
ATCGGTGTAGAAGGCTATGCCCAGCTTATCCATCGGATCAGAACTTGACCGCTTCCCCTCCGGCGGCCTTTATCTTCTCCTCGGCCTTCTTGGAGAACGCGGTTGCTTTTACGACTGCGGGCTTCGAGAGCTTGCCGGTGCTCAGAACCTTGAAGCCCTTTAGCTCAATGATAGGCTTCTCGCCTTTCGCTTCCTCCACCTTGCTTGAAACTGAATTAAGATCGATCTCCTGATGGGTCTTCTTCTGCCAGGGCTTGAATCCCGTTTTTCCTATTCTCTCCTTCTCATAGACTACGGTGTAGGACCATTTGTGCTTGGTTCCTCCCCTTCCGACTCCGCCTCTGCTTCCCTTTCCTCTCCTTGATTTTATGTTTCCTCCTCCCCATCTCCTCGTTCCGAGATATCTCCTGTATCGCTTCTTTGACCTTAGTACCATAAAACCACTATATCATTCTCTTCAGGAGATCGTTTACCTTTTCTCCCCTGTATCCCAAAGAGCCCTTGTTCCCGTAGGAGGCCTTTATGCCTTCATATCCTCTCCTTGGAGGATGCATCCTGATCGGCATGCGAATTATTTCCTGCGGCTTCTTTGTTCCAGCGAGAATCTCCTTGAGCTCTTCCTTGTTTGCCTTGAGCTCCTTCTTTGCCGCGAGCTTGGTGAGCGTTTCCTCGTTTATCTCACCGTAGGTGATGTAGTCGTTGCACTTCTTTATCATGCCCATGTTTGGCTTCGTACCGAATATCAACGCGAGGTTGTTTATCCTGTCGAGATTGAGTCTCGTCAGAGTCTCCTTTATATCGTGCCTTACTCCGGCCCTTCCCCTGACGCGTATGACTGCCAGTAATTTGTTTTCGGTCTTTGCTTCCATGAAAAACACGGTTCTTATCCTACTCTCCGCTCTGATTAATTGCGTATTATATGGATAGGAAATTATTTAAAGCTGGCTTTCTAGACCAGATTTACAAGGAAGCCTATCAGGAAGCCGATAAAAATGCCTAGATAGACGAGCTTCTGCTTGATCGGGTCTATGTCCTTCAGTTGGTGTTTTATCATTGGCAGGATCACATACAAAATTGCGCCTATCGCCAGACCGTCGAAGAAGATGTTGAACATTGTAGAGCTGTAGTAGAAACCAGCAATTCCTCCTATCACTGTCGGAAGACCGCCAACAAGAAAGAGAAGAGCCATGACTCCTAGTTTTTTGTCATCGTGATTCAGGAATGGCGCGGCTATTGGGAACCCTTCCGTTATATTCTGCAGGACAAAGCCCACAAGCACCACCAATGCAACTCCGGAGAAGAGTCCCAGACTTACCGACAAAGAACCGAATACCAGGCCTTCAGTGAGATTCTGCAGACCCATGCCTGTTGCAATCATGAGGGACATCCTTGCCGGGGAGAGCCCTTTCTTCGACCTGTTCTCAAAGAAGTAAAGCATGAAGAACCCTATTGCCAAGGCCACAGCGAAGACCGCGCTGAGAAGCGGATTGGTACCATAGCCATCCAGCGCGCCTCCAGCATACAAGCTCGGTGCGACATCGGAGAAGACGTCGCACGTTAGGAATATTAAAATCCCTATCGCAACGGCATTGAGGAGCCTTGTTGTATTTTCTCCGGTCTTCTTCCTGAGGACTATTGGCAGCGATAGATAGATCGAGAAGCCCATTATCACAGAGAACAGAACAGTGCCAAGAAAGTTTGCCATGTCAACATCAGGTTTGGTTTTATAATTCAAAATGACCGATTATATAACTGGGTTATAATAGGTCTTCCCATTTAAATATGTTTCTTTAGGTTTAGTTGAGCAATGATTTACTTGAAGGTTATCTCCATTGGCCCGGCATAGTTGAAATCGGGGCACTTGAGAAAGATCTTGATTATGTAACTGTCCTTCCTGTCCACGGTGAATGGCGTGGCCGGATCCGTTGAGACGACCTCGAAGGGCTTGTTTATCTCGACCTTTTCCACTCTTCTCCCATACTTGAGTATCTTGTAAACCTGTATGTCCCTCCTGATTATCTGCGATTTTTTGAGTATCATGTTTGTTGCTGTGTCTTCTATGTCGGCTGTCCTTTGGCCGTCAATGAGAGTCATCTTTTTCACGTCTATGTTGACGTTGTCCTTGCTGTCGGTGTCGAAGGTTATTGAAAGGGGACCGGAGTAGCTGCCCTTTGGGGCTCTTATCCTGAGACTAAAGGGCATGCTGGCCATGTATGGAACGTTGAGTGGTGTTTTTGGCGAGGATTCGAGAAGTTCGAAAGGTTTCTCCACCAGGATGTCATTGATTGTCATGTCTGGCCCCTTGAGATGTGAGGGAAGGAGGCCGCTGCCTATCTTGTTCTGGAAGGGGATGTCCAATCTGAAGACCTCCTCAGTGATTTCCCTGCCGTTCAGTGCGTGAACGTCAGCTCCCAGTTTCAGGTTTATGCTGGTAAGCGTCACCCCTTCAGGTTTTGAAGGTCTGCCGGTTATTTTTTTAAGGATATCACTTATCTTCAAGAACTCAGCCGATTAAGAAAATTTACATATAAATATTGTAACCAAGGTATAAATAATTGCTGTGGATAGTAGATAGCTGTGATTGTATGTTGAAGGAAGGAGATATCGCACCTAGTTTTTCTTTAATGGGATCTGACGGGAAAATGCATACATCCAAGGAGTTTTTTGGAAGGTTTCTTGTACTTTATTTCTATCCGAAAGATGACACAGTGGGTTGCACTCTTGAGGCGAAATGCTTCAACGCGAGGATGGGCGAGATCAGATTGACTAACTCACAGGTTGTGGGAGTCAGTGCAGATGATCTCGAATCTCACGGGAAGTTCATAGCAAAATATGATCTGGGGTTTCTTCTCCTCTCGGATCCTGACATGAAAACAATAAAGGATTACGAGGCATATGGAAACAAAGGTATTTTTGGGAGGGGAATAATAAGAAAGACCTTTATAATAGATAGGGATGGAAAGATACTCAAGATCTTTCCGAAAGTGCATCCGGAAGGTCACGACAAAGAGGTATTGCAATTCCTGAGAAACAAGAGTCCCTACTAAAAGAGGAGAACATGAAAGATGCGAACGGGCATGACACATTGGGAGATAATGTCATACCTTCAAGGTACGAACTTCTGCTGGAGCCCGATTTTAGCAAATTTGAATATGAAGGAGAGGAAAGGATAGAGGCGGCGGTGAAGGAAAGCACAATGGAGATAAAGATTAACGCTGAAGAACTTGAGATAAGGGAAGCGAGAGTGAAGGACAGTTCGGGAAGCCAGAACGCGGAGATTAAAAAAGGGAAAGATAAGGGTTTGCTTGTCCTTAGGCTAAAGAAGCCAGTAGACAGGAAGATAGAGATAGCAATAAATTTCAAGGGATATAACAATGACAAGCTTTACGGTTTCTACAGGAGCAGGTACAAGGTCGGGAAGAGCGAGAGGCACATACTGACAACGCAATTTGAGCCAGCCAACGCAAGAAACGCGTTTCCATGCTTTGACGAGCCTTCATTCAAGGCCGTATTTGACGTTTCGCTGGTGGTGGAAAAGAAATTCAGCTGCATCTCCAATATGCCTGTAAAGGAGGAGAAAGAGACCGGAAATGGGAAGAAGCTGGTTGTTTTCCAAACCAGTCCGAAAATGTCTTCTTACCTGCTCTATATGGGAGTGGGTGAATTCAGGAGGACTACGGCAAAATACAGGAATATAGAATTGGGAGTGGTAACCACTCCCGGAAAGGAGAGATATTCAAAACTTGCGCTGACCTATGCGGCAAGCTTCCTTGAGTTTTTTGAGAGATATTTTGGAATCAAGTACCCGTTGCCAAAGCTTGACCTGATAGCGGTGCCTGATTTCTCGGCCGGGGCGATGGAAAACTGGGGTGCCATAACATTCAGGGAGACCGCGCTGCTCGGTGACGAGAAGAGCTCGGTTAGCGCGAAGCAGAGGATAGCGGAGGTGGTGGCCCACGAGCTCGTGCACCAGTGGTTCGGAGACCTTGTTACGATGAGATGGTGGAACGACCTCTGGCTCAACGAGAGCTTTGCGGAGTTCATGAGCTACAAGGCGATGGAATCGGTGATGCCGGAGTGGGAGATGATGACCCAGTACATCGCCGGGGTGGTTGGCACTGCGTTCGCCGCTGACCAACTGGCTTCCACCCATCCCATAAGCGTCAGGCTGAAGACCGCAGCCGAAGTGGACCAGATATTCGACGAGATAAGTTACAACAAGGGAGGCGCGGTGCTGAGAATGCTCGAGGGATATGCGGGCAATGAGATATTCAGGAAGGGACTCAACATTTACCTTAGGAAGAATTCCTACTCCAACGCGGAAAAGTACGACCTCTGGAATGCCATAGACTCCGCTGCCAGGGGCTCCGGAAGGAAGCTCTTTGTCCCCGATGTGGCGCGCAGCTGGATAGACAACAAGGGCTATCCCTCGATCGAGGTAAAGAAGACTTCAAAGGGGATCTCGCTCAGCCAGAAGAAGTTCATGCTCCTGGAAAAGAAGAAGGATAGGACGAGATGGCTCGTGCCGCTCAACATAACGTATCCGCCCAGCAGGAAGGAGACCAGATTTCTGATGAGGGACAGCCAGCTCAGGCTGAAATCGCCAGTTAGGAGTCAGATGAAATTAAACGTGGGCCAGAAGGGATTTTACAGGACGGCATATGCCCCAGACATGCTCGACAGCCTTGGCGAGATGATAAAGAACGCTGAGCTTGACGGAATAGACGGATGGGGAGTGGAGAACGATCTTTACGCGCTTGCGAAGAAGGGATCCTACACTCTTGGCGCGTACCTCGGTTTCGTAGATAAGTACTGCTTCGCCGCCAAATATCCGCTCAACGCCAGCGTACTCTCCCATCTCCGCGGACTTTACGGTCTCTTCTACAGTGAAAACCCTGCAGTATCAGAGAGGATCAGGGAACTCCTGAGGGACTATAGCGGGGAGCTATTGAAGCAGGTTGGATGGAAGAGGACCCCTGACGAGACCTCGACCACCACACTGATAAGGAATGGGGCCATACTCGGATCAGGGCTTGCAGGAGACAGGATGACTCTGAACAAGGCCAACAAGATATTCGGCGAGCATAACAGGGATAATGTCATGGATCCAAACATCAGGAATGCGGTATACGGACTCGTCGCCTGGACTGGAAACAGGAAAACCTACATGGCCCTCCAGAAGAGATATGTAAAGGAGGAACTGCCCGAGGAGAAGATAAAACTGCTGACCTCACTCGGAATGTTCGGCGATAAGAGGATACTGAAGGATTCCCTAAATTTCTCGCTCTCCAACCATGTAAGGTACCAGGATTCTTATTTAATACCAGTATACGTTTCATCGAATCCGTTGGGAAGGGATCTGATCTGGAACTGGACAAGGAAGAACTGGAAGGCATTGATGCAGAGATTCAGCGGCGGAACCCATATGCTGGGTAGATATGTGGATAACTTGGCAGTTGCGAACGACCCCAAGACTATGAGGGAGGTGCACTCGTTCTTCATAGATAAGAAGAATCTCAGACCAGACATAAAAAGCTCCATTGACGAAACGCTTGAGATAATGGAAATCAATTCCAGATTCGTCAAGCGCAACAAAGACGCAGAGACTGAGGAGTAGGCAGGTAGATGATATGGAGCTTTTGTTCAGGTTCGATAAGCCTAGACCGCATCAGAACGTCATGATGGACGACATAGGCAAGGCGCTCGCCCAGGCAAGGGACATACTGATCAACGCACCCACCGGAGTTGGGAAGACAGATGCCTCGATCGCGGCGGCGCTTGGGTTCGCGGTCGAGCAGAATCTTGATGTCCTTTTCCTGACTCCGAAAATATCGCAGCACAAGATAGCAATAGAGTCGCTGAAAGGCATAAGGAAGAAATTCAGGAGGGACATACGCTATGTTGATATCGTCGGAAAGAGAAACCTCTGCATAAATCCCGATGTGAACCTGATAGAGGGAGAGGCATTCTACAAGAGCTGCGAGAATGCAGTGAGCAGCAAGAAGTGCGTCTTTTACACCAACTCGAAGGAACCCTCAAACATAACCCAGGAGCTGGTTGAGGCGAATTATCTAGGACACAACGCGCTATTTGAAGAATCGTTCAGAAAGAGTGTCTGCGCTTACGAAGTCGCAACCTATCTTGCGAAGGACGCGAATTTCATAATAGCCGACTACGCCCACATACTCAATCCCTATACGAGGCACGCCTTCCTGAAGAGGATAGCCCACAGGCTGGAGAATGCGATTATAATCTGGGATGAAGCGCACAACGTGCTTAGCTCTGCGAGTTCCTACCTGAGCATTGCAATAAGCGCTAACACAGTGCTGAACGCCTCAAAGGAGCTGGCGGCGGTGAAGAGCAGCATAGACCTCGAGTATTTGGACTTCATGATAAAGAGCATCGCCGAAAAGAGGCTTGAGGGAAAGGCCGAAGCTTTTGTGGAGAGCGACGATGTCTCGGAAACAGTCCTGGAAACCATACCGGTGGTCGCTGAACAGTTGGAGAAGGCGGGAATGGAGTATCTGGTAAAAAGCAAGGCGAAGCGCTCTTCCCTTGTCCACATATCGAAGTTCCTTTTGGCCTTGAAGAACAAGGATGATTCTGTCGCGAGCATAATCTCGAAGAACGGAAAGAGCATAAAATTGTCACTGACCTGCCTTTATCCGGAAAAAGCCATGGGACTCTTCAAGGAACCATATGCAAATATCTTTATGAGTGGAACCCTTTTGCCGCTTTCGATGTATGGCGAGCTATTCGGTCTCCAGGAAGCGGATATGAAGGATTGCACCTCGCCGTTTCCGAGAGGGAACAAGCTCTGCCTTGTGGACCAGAGCGTCTCGACAAAGTATGAAAGCAGGTCCAATGAGGAGTACAGGAAGATAGCCAACAGGATAGAGGAGATAAGGAAGGTGACCAAGGGGAATCTTGCCGTCTTCTTCCCGAGCTTTGGGGTGTTGAATGCAGTCTACAGGTACATGAAGACTGCAGTTGACCACATACAGAGGAGCGAGATGAGGAGCGTTGCGGTGGACAAGTTCATAGACAAATTCAAGAAAAGCGAAGACACGACGCTCTTCGGCGTGATGGGAGGAAGCATGAGCGAAGGCATAGACTATGCAAACAACGTCATAAAGGGTATAATAATAGTCGGGATACCGCTCGAGAGGCCGAGCCTGGAGCTCAAGGCGAAGACCGAATACATGAACAGGAAGTTCGATGGGAAGGGAAACGAGTACGCCTACATAGTTCCTGGCATAATAAGGGCGGCGCAGGCTGCAGGAAGGGCGGTGAGAAGCGAGACCGATAGAGCGTTCGTAGTATTCATGGACAAGCGATACGCATGGAGCAACTACAAATCACTGATAAGCAAGTTCGTCGAACTTTCGGAGGAGAAAGATTGCATTGCCGCAATAAAGAAATTTATGGAGGATACCGAATCAAGCAAAAATTTGGTGCAGAATAAATGAACCTGATGCTTGAGTTCAGATAAAAACATTCGAATTAAGGTATTGCATGTTCCATTTCTATTGTGTCTTTTATTCTTTTAATTCCGATTTTCTTGAGTTTCCCTTTAACATTAGTGAATTCTTCCACGAACTTTTTAGCTGGTTTTTTAAGTTTTAGTACCACACGCTCATCTCTCACATTCCTGAGAATTACGATTTGTCCCTTTTTATTTATCGTCCTTTCCAGTTTATCTATTTAATGTAGGTTGAGTAGATACGTCGATCCTCTCCAAGTTATGCTCTTTTTCCTGCTTGCTATTAGCAGGTTTACAAGATAAATAAAAGGCAACAGGAAGACTATGGGGATCACTGCCAGTTTTTTCTGCCTTGATTTTCTCGATGTTATCCAGGCATTCCTAAGAGAGTGGAGAAGCAGTATAAGGAACAAAGGCGAGATGAGAATAGATAGAATTACCCCGGAGACTATGGCAAGCGACTCTGCAGAATAGAATGGAATTCCTATGTAGAGATTCTTTCTGTTTCCTAGTATGGACAGTGTGGTCTGTCTGTTTGCCCATTCCCAAAACTGACTAAAGTCGTCATTGCTATTGACTATTGGCTGCGCAGAATCAGTATATGCTATCTCAAGTCCTTTTTTCTTTGCTATCATGGTGAGGCAGATGTCATCTGATACTGAATATTTGGAGTTCTTGAAGAATTGGAATGACTTCCTGTCAAGTAGTTCCTTTTTGAATGCGAGCGAACCGCCCCAGCCAAACTTTGACGAATCCCTTTTCATGAGGCCCTCGCCCACCATTCCCCAGACTGATTTTACCTTTGACCAGAATCCGCCGATGTGATTGAAGTAGGGATACATTGTGGAAAGACCTATTCCCTTTTCAGACAAGGGTGCGATGACGGTTCCCAGCCAGCTGCTGCTTACTCTTATGTCCGAGTCTGCTATGACATAGGCCTCGTAATTCCCGAATTTTTCTATTGCAGTGCTTACGGCCCTTACCTTTCCGCTGCATTTGTCACATGAGGATTTTGAGATGATGTGATTTATTCCCGCTTTCTTTACAATCTTGGTTGCTACATCCTTTTCGCTGTCTAAGACAGCTACGACATCGAAGTTCCTGTAGTTCTGGTTCTTAATGGAGAGCAGGTTCTCGTAGAGTTCGATGTCCTGCCCCTTGCATGGCACTATGACAAGCGCCTTTGGCCTGAAAAGCTTGTTCAGGTACTTTTTCTCAGGTGTTCTGCTGAAGGCTCCGTATAGGTCTATGAGCACCAGACTGAGGAAGGCAAGAAGAATGAATCCTATTATAGAGGAGACAAGCAAATTTGGCATGCAGACTACCCGAACATATGGTTTTTATTAGTATCATCTTAATATCTATTGTATGTTCAAGACATTCCAGACCGTATTAGTTCCTGGGCTAATCGTATTTATAGTCACTTTGATCGCCACTCAGTTCCTTGTCACCTATCTCTACAATGCAGGTATAGTCGCTGAGGACAGGAACAAGGGCAAGGCCAAACTCATAGCCGGCAGCGGAGGCCTTGCGGTTGCAGCTGGAATAGTGTTCGGCATGCTCGCATACATATCCGGTGGATCATTCAATATCTTCACGCCTGTCATCAACATTTCACAGCTACTTGCCGTGGCGCTTTCCATAATGCTGATAGCGATGGTAGGCTTCCTTGACGACATAAACGTGCAGAGGAAGAGGGTCAAGAGCACGGACAGGATGGATATAAGGCAAGGTCTGAAGCAGTGGCAGAAGCCCTTGCTTACTTTTGTCGGCGCGCTGCCCCTTATGGCTATAAACGCGGGGGTGAGCACAATAAACATACCTTTCGTGGGCAACGTCAATTTCCTGATATTCTATCCCCTGATCATAATACCGCTTGCCGTTATATTCGTCTCTAACGCAGTGAACCTTCTAGGAGGATTTGACGGTCTCCAGCCGGGAATGACCCTGGTTGCGGGAATAGGCCTCTTGATTTACTCGATTTTCTTCGGAACATATATGGGCACCCTGCTTTCGAGCCTCATGGTTGCCGCAATCCTGGCTTTCCTGCCCTTCAACGCAAGGAATGCGAAGATAATACCAGGGGATAGTTTCACCTATGCGATAGGAGCGACTATGGTCGCAATAATGATAATGGGGCACGAGGAGGCTTTCGGCGTGATAATCTTCATACCATGGATAATCGAGTTCTTCCTGCACCTTAGGAGAGGGTTCCAGGTGAGCGACCTGGGAATAAGGCAGGGCGACGGCACGCTTAGGCCGCCCTACGGAAAGAGCATTTTCAGCCTCACTCATGTAGTGATGAATATTAAGAAGGCGACAGAGATGGACGTAACTCTCTATCTGTGCGCCTTTGAGGCTATATTCGTTATCCTTGCCTTCCTGCTCAAGTTTGCAGGCCTGCTGTAGGCAGAAACGCCGCTTGGTCTGGTAAGAAGTATGTCTTCCTTTCGTATCAATTTCTTCCTTCCGGCATGGGCCGCGTACTTGATCGCCTTGTTGGTCACCTTGTCCGCAAGCTTGGCAAGTTCACGCTCAAGATTGAGCACCGCATCCTCGGTCACGCGCTCGGCGCCGGCCTCCCTTAGGAACTGTTCTACGTCGTATAAACTGAATTCTCTATCACTCATAGTAATACCTTTTGAAACCCGAAATAGCTTGAGAAGTTAAGCTTTAAAAGGCTTATACAAAGTAAGGAGTAGTGGCAGTTTCATGCCTTTTT
>CAZJZM010000017.1:0-13807 GCA_964550485.1 Microcaldota archaeon
TACGACTAATGAAGGAGATATAGTTTTGGATCCGATGGTTGAACAGGAACAACTGCAGTAGCGGCTAAAAGAATGGGTAGAAAGTATATAGGCATAGAGCTTGATGAAAAGTATGTAAAGATAGCAAAGGATAACGTAGAAGGAAGTAAACCTACTATGGTTAATGGAAAGTATGTTTCAATTTATCTAAATAAAATAATTTCTGTTAGAGATGAAGATTATGATGCTATTAATCCATACCTTAAATCCATAGAACTAAAGATAAACGGACACTCAACTAAGATAATGAAATTACCTTTATTAAAAAAGTGACAGTAAGAATTCTTTGAATTCTCTTTTATCCTTTTCTGATAATTCAGAAACATACATCGGTATTAGTATCCTCCATCTAAGTCTTTGTGAAGCCTTAATTCCTTCTAAAAATTTAGCTTTTGTGTCCCAATAAATAATTCCTTCTTCAAATTCTTTCCAAGATTTAGGTCTCAGTTTACCATCATAAAGCCTAAATTTAACACCTTCAGACTTCTTAGAAAAGCCTACCGTAGTCCTCATGTGTTCAAAAAACATCTTCTTGAGTCTTTTAGTACTGTCATCATACTCAATGACTAGCTCGTATTCTTCATCATATTCATGGATTCTCTTTTTGAGCACGGTATCAAGTCGTGCTATATCATATTCTGGTTGTTTTGACGAAACGCTGGACTTTATATCTATAGCAATCTTAAATCTATTCCACACCATCTCAAGATCAGGATATACTGATTTCTTTTCTTTAGAAGGAAATTCTGCTTCTTTGAAATTTTCTTTTAGAACCTTTTTTATGGCAGGTAAAGCTATATCTTGAAGTTGTTTCCATACTATTTTATAATTATCTAAGTCACCCTCTCCTACTGATTCTTTTATGGCTCTATTTACTTCCTTTATTAACGTGTCCTTTAAAGACAGTATTTTACTATCTAATTGTAGAAACTGTTTTTCTCTATCCTCTGCCATAAGGAGATTAAGTCAAGAAGCTTTAAAAACCCTACTTGTGCAAGAAGTCGTTAATCTGTGCGAAAAGTAGGACTTTATTCGCAAAGCCACCACTATAGAAAGCTTTAATATCCTTCTCAGACAATGAATAGTAAACCAATGAGATGAGGTATAACTATGGCTAAATCTTCTAAGGAAATATCGGACAAGGCACTTGAGGCCGTAAGGCTTGCAAGACAGAGCGGAACTGTTAGAAAGGGAGTAAACGAAGTAACCAAGAGCGTAGAGCGCGGTCTTGCATCACTTGTGGTAATGGCCGAAGACGTCGAGCCTGAAGAGATACTTATGCACATTCCAAAGCTTTGCGACCAGAAGAAGATAGTATATTCCTATGTTCCCACAAAGATGGACCTAGGTAAGGCGGTAGGGATCAATGTTCCATGCTCTGCAGTCGCAATAGAGAAGGCCGGCGAAGGAGAAGCGGCAATAAAGAGCATAACTGGCATGACAACCGGAAAATCTACGGAGTCCAAACCGGAGCAGCCGAAGAAGGAAGCGGCCCCCAAGGAGCACAAGGAGAAGAAGGCTCCTGCGCACGCGCCAGCGGCACCTGCGGCTCCAGCAACACCGGAAGCTTAAGTGATTATTCATGGCAGATCCGGAGAAAATTCCTAAGGCAAATGTCGCAAAGGCTGAAGATAAAAAGCCCGAGAGCGGAGCCAAGGGAGCATCCGGAGCAGCACCAACTCCTCAAGCACCAGGAGAAGAGAAGAGATTCGAAGGATTCCTGGCGGAAGTCGTCGGAGTGGAACTGCACCGTACCGGAATCTACGGCGAAATAAAGCAGGCGATGTGCAAGATCATGGAAGGAAGGGACAAGGGAAGAGTGATAAGGAGGAATTTTGCGGGAAGGATCAAGAAGGGCGACCTAATCAGACTTCCTGACACGAGCAGAGAAGACAAGAGGATAGTCGCGAAGTAGTCGGTGTAGAAATGAAATGCTCATACTGTTCAAATGAAATTGAAAAAGGGACTGGATTTGCCTTCGTAAGGAGGAACGGTTCCATAAAATACTACTGCACGGGCCGTTGCAAGAAGCTTAACCTGATCCAGAACAGGAAGATAAAAGGCTCAGCGTAATTAAACGTTATCTAATTTTCTCATCTCTCTTTCTGACCTGCAATTATGGCGGACCCCAGATAACATTAAATAATCTAAAGGCTAACGTCTACTGATTGGATGAACTCGTATTCGTTATCCGATGGGGAGAGGCTCGTAAAGGCCGCAAGGCAGGCGATAGAACTTAGGATAATCTCCCCTCACTTCAGGCGCGAGATGGTGGAAAGGCTTCTGGAAGGCTTTGACGAAGAGCGTGGAGTATTCGTAACAATCGAGCATTATCCCACCAGGGAGCTCAGGGGATGCATAGGCTTTCCACGGGCCGCGGACCCTCTGAAGAAATCGCTTGTTGACGCGGCAATAGCCGCCGCGACAGAAGACCCGCGATTCGTTCCTGTGTCACATCAGGAATTCGAGCACATGCTGATAGAAGTTAGCGTGCTCACCGACCCCGAGCCCATAGTGGCGCGGGACGAAGAGCAGATTAAAAAGGCCATAAAGATCGGTAGGGACGGACTGATCATAGAATCAGGATACAACGGCGGACTGCTTCTTCCAATAGTCGCCATCGAGCAGGGCTGGGGAAAGAAGGAATTCCTGGAGAACCTCTGCCTCAAGGCAGGCCTGCCTCCATACTACTGGAAGAATCCAAAGATAAAACTCCAGAAGTTCAGCTGCCAGATCTTCAAGGAAATTTCTCCGAGCGGAAAAGTTCAGGAGATAGTCCTAGACTGACTTCATTTTCACGCTTAGCACTTTTTTCATAAATGGTTTTCATGCGCACAATAATGCTGATAGACATGGATTACTTCTTCGTCGCGTGCGAAGAGATAAAGAGGCCAGAGCTAAAGACAAGGCCCACCATAGTCGGCGCAGAGCCCAAGGATGGACGGGGAAGAGGCGTCGTGATGACCTGCAACTATGTTGCAAGGAAGTTAGGTATACACAGCGCCATGCCAATCTCCATGGCATACAGAATCAAGCCAGACGCGGAGTACCTTCCGATGGACTATTCCTACTATGAGAAAAAATCGAGCGAGGTGCTCTCAATCATAAGGGAATTTGCGAGCCTTGTCGAGCAGGTAAGCATAGACGAATTCTTCATAGACCTCTCCAACAATATAGCTACCTATGACCAAGCCATCGCATCTGCCGAAAATATCAAAAAAACAATAAAGGAAAGAGCAAAGCTTCCCTGTTCCATAGGCATAAGCAATACAAAGGTGGTGGCAAAAATGGCCTGCGAAAAGGCAAAGCCCAATGGCATCAAGCTGGTGAAAGAAGAAGAGGTAAAGGACTTCCTAACCCCTCTTCCGGTCGGCGAGCTTTACGGTGTAGGGAAGAAGACCGAAGAGAGACTCTTGGCAATGGGATGCAAGACGATAGGCGAACTCTCAAAGGCAAACATAATGGAGCTGATGGACTCGTTCGGGTCATTTGGTGTGGAGCTCCACAACTCCTCCAACGGCATAGATGAAAGCGAGGTAGTGGAAAATTACGAAGTCAAGTCAATGAGCAAAGAATATACCTTTGAGCACGACACCAAAAAGGCGGAGGATATAATAAAATCGATAAATGACCTTTCCACACAGCTGACCAAGGACTTGGCCGCCAAGAGCCTTTCATTCAAGGTTGTCACATTGAAGCTGAGGTATTCCGATTTCACCGAGCATCTTCACAGCCAGAGCATCAGATCGACCAACAACACGGAAGAGATAAGCAAAACCGCGGCGGAGCTTTATAAAAAGAATGCGGACAAGTCAAAGAAGATAAGAAAACTCGGAGTAAGGGTATCAGGATTCACAGATTACAAGAGTCAGAAACGGCTTTTCTGAAGTAGGCCTCTGTTTATACCTTGGATGTGCAGAAAGCACAGCGTTTTGCGCCCATCGGAATTGTAGATAGGCATTCAGGGCACTGTTTTGTAGTAGGAGAACCAGGCGCCTTCTTCGGTCCCAACTCCTTCATTTTATTGACTGGCTTCACTATGAAGAAGAAAACCACCAAAGCTATGGTAATGAAATTTATTATCGCGTTAACGAACAGGCCTAACATAAATACGCTGCCGTTAATCGTATAGGTCAACGATGCAAAATTTACGTGACCAGGGATGCCTATCAATGGCGTTATGATATCCGTTACAAAAGCAGTTATAACTGCATTAAATGCGACACCTATCACAACCGCTACCGCAAGACTGACCACATCTCCTTTCATGATGAAGTCTTTAAACTCTTCCGCCAACGACATAATAAACTACCGTGTCCACTCCTTTTATATCTATCTATCAAGTTACTTCTCCAGGCTCCTTCTGTAGTAAAGCGATGAGAGGTATTCCCTGACATGTAACGCACACTTCACTCCGCTGCCGCTCGCCGTGATCGCCTGCCTGTAGAACTTGTCTGCAACGTCGCCTGCAACATAGACTCCCTCGATCTCGGTCAATACTTCCTCCTTTGTTACAAGGTAGCCTTGTTCGTCAAGCTTAAGTTTTCCCTTGAAGATGTCCGTATTCGGCGAATATCCTATCGCCATGAAGATTCCATCTATCCGCATCTCTGAAACCTGGTTTGTAATGAGGTTCTTCAGTTTTACTCCGGTGACCCTCTCATCTCCCGTTATCTCCTCTACCATCGTATTCCAGATCACCTTTATCTTCTTGTTTGCGAATACCTTCTCCTGCATTATCTTGCTGGCCCTGAATCTGTCCTTCCTGTGGACTATTGTAACGCTCTTTGCAAATTTCGCTATAAAATCGGAATCCTCCATTGCGGTATCCCCTCCTCCTACCACAATCACATCCTTGTTCCTGAAGAAAGGTCCGTCGCACGTGCCACAGGTGGAGACTCCCTTCCCTATGAATTTGTTTTCCGAACCAATCCCAAGGGTCTTTGCGTTTGCTCCAGTTGCAATTATGATGCTCTCCGTCTCAAACCTCTTCTCCCCTGCCTGTATGCTGAACGGTCGTTTTGAAAAATCAACCCCTGTCAGCTCCTCGTAGACAAACCTGGTTCCGAACTTCTCGGCCTGTTTCTTCATTAACTGCACAAGCTCGGGACCCAATACTCCGTCTGGAAATCCCGGAAAGTTCTCCACCGTAGTGGTCAACTCGAGCTGCCCTCCACCCCTGCTTCCCGCTATGACCAGGGGCTCGAATCCTTCTCTCGAGGTATATATCGCAGCAGACAGTCCTGCAGGTCCTGAACCTATAATCACAACCTTTTCTACCATATGATCATCACAATTAGACCAGGATAATACTTTTGTAAAAACAACTATATAAGCTTTAACATTGAAGTCCTCAGTGGCGACAGCATGGGTCTGACTGTGGGGGAGTACAACATAGCTCTGGATTGCGGCGATCCTTCGGCAAACGTGAATTTCGTCTCGCATGCCCATTCGGACCACACATCTGGAATAAGGAAAAGCAGGAAGGTCATAGCCAGCAGGGTAACGAAAGAACTGATAGAGTGCAGGGAGGCCAAAAAAAAGCTGGAGCTTATCCAAGATCCAAAGGCAGTAGAATTACTGAATGCTGGCCATATCCTCGGTTCTAGGCAACTCTATGTTACTTCTGATGTGCTTGGTGCATCGGTTATATACAGCGGGGATTACCAGATGGACAAATCGCTTGTTGCCGAGCCGATAGAAACAAAGAGGACTGATATACTTATAATTGACTCCACCTACCCTGACAAAGAGACGGTGTTTGGGGACAGGAACGAGATAATGACCTCAATGCAGCATTACATCCAGGCCAAGATCCAAAAGGGAATAGTGCTATTCGGCTCTTATGCCGTAGGCAAGGCGCAGGAGATAACGAAGATAGCCAACGAGATAGGAATCTCTCCTGTTGTGGATCAGAAAATTTACAATATAAACCAGATATACAAAAACAACGGAGTCGGGCTTGATTATGTCTCCTCATACAAAGACGAATGCGAACTGGATTCCGTAACAAAAGAGAACTTTTTGGGAATTACAACCGTATCCAAGCTCCATGAGGCTGCATACAAACTTAGCAATGCATACGGCAAGAGGGTTTACACCGCTGTCGCTACTGGTTTTGCAAAGGGTCTTGACATGGGAACTGATGCCCAATTTCCGCTGAGCGACCATGCGGATTTCAAGCAGGCTATGGATTACATAGAGGCGTGCAGTCCGAAGGCGATTTATACAAGAGGAGGCGGTGAGTGTTCGAAAATATTTGCCAAGAACCTATCTAAAGAAGGATACAACGCCAAAGTATTTGAAGGGAGATTTGACGTGCAGTGAGCAGCAAAGGAAGTACCATGCAGCATTTATAAGAATGTCTACTTTCATAGGTAGTCAGTGAACTGATGGAATCGCCTATTAGCAATACAAGTGCCATGCCATTCGAATCCATTGGGCAGAAAGGCGTGAGGGAGAGGCTCGAGATCATAGTAAAGGAAGGTTCGCACGCTAGAGCTTCCCTGATGCTCAGCGAGTTGAAGAGAACTCTTGAGACAAAGGAGGTCTTCTTTAGCCTGCATAAGGGTATACTTAAATACATATATGCAGTGGGGGCACTCGCGTTCGCATGCAGGGACATAAATATCGACAGCATAGTCTCCCTGCTGCTGGCACTCAACATCAATCCCGACCATCAGATGCTCGAGACCATAAAGAAACTGCATTACAAGAACTACAACATCCACATGAACATACTCTACTTCATGATGGCGATGGGCATCGAGCCAACCATAGACAACGTGATGGAATTGGTCAGGGTTATGGGCTTCAAATATGACCCAACGCTAGCTGGATATACCATAGAGTACTTCAAGGAATTCAACTCCGGGAAGGTAAGCTACAGCATACCGGAGCTTGAAGGCGACCTTTCAACTGCATTCAACAAGACTGCAGATATGATCTTCTCCCTCTCAAACATAATCTCTGATTACGTCATAAAGGAGATAGAGGATCTGATGCATGATCAGAGACTGACGAAGTTCTCCGAAAGCCAGATACTGCCATACCTAAGTGCCATAGGTCTGCTAAGCTTCTCAGGAAGAGACCTTGATAGGGAAAACATAGAGAGTGTGATGAATGCAATGGGCACTAATCCGGAAACCGAAGTGCTGGACGCAATCGGGGAGATCCACTTCAGAAACCATATCGTCTACATGGCAGGGCTTTACTTCATACGTGCGGTTGGCATGGAGTCATCTTTAGATAAGCTAATGAGTGTCGTGAAATCTATGGACGCTACTGCCGATGAATATGTAGCAGGCAATGTTATAACATTTTACAAAACCTCCATGTCTCCTGCTGCTCCATAACGACGCAACAGATCCATAAGATCACCTGCGATTCATTCACTTTTTCTTTTCCCCTACCATAATTATGTGGGTAGGATACTTTTCATTACATGAGAGTTCCTTTATGGAATCTAAGGCAAAGCCCGCTTCAATTAGACTATTCAATAAGAATTCAAGCGTATAGTGATGATCATCGCCAAATACCATATATTTGCCATCTTTGAGCAATGCTTTTGTTATGACAGGAGTGCCATTGACGAAGTAAGAGTCTCCTTTTTTAGAAAGGGTCTTTGTAAGGATGGAGCTTTCTCTGTTAAAATTAAATGGATGCACCTGTGCTATAATCAGAATTCCTCCCCTTTTAAGGACCCTATGCGCTTCGTTAAGAATGCGACCAATTGTCTTTTTATCTGATATCTCCATAAGGACATAAACGAGAAGAGCAACATCAAAAGTATAAGATTTTATCTTTCTGAGTTTTCTCAAATCTGATTTTATATATTCTATGCCAAGTCCCTGTTCCTTCTCTATCTTTGTCGCTATGTCCAGTTGCGTCTCACTTCTATCAACACCTACTACCTTAGTGTTTTTACTTGCAAATACCCTAGAATAATAACCAGAACCGCAACCCAGATCTATTAATCTTTTCCATTTCTTTCCCTCTAAAATCTCTTTCATTGCAGATAGGATAAGATATTTCCTTTCTATTATTTCCTCAGCATTAAACCTCTTCGAAAAGGCCTTGTCCCACATTATAAAACCTTACTATCTTCCTTTCATCCCAGTGCTTTCTTCTCGAGAGACTTGTATCTCTTGATTCTGGCCTTCATACCCAACTTTATCTCTTCTGGGGTCTTTGCAATCTTCGCCATTCCAGTTTTTGCAGCAGCTTCTGCAACAGCAACCGCAATATTTACTGCAGTCTTTTCATAACCCTTGTCGAAAACTCCCTGGAGTATACACTCAGTACTCAGGCTCCTGCCTACTCCCTTTGCGGCTGCCAGCGCCGCACTGTACAACATTTCGTTGTTGATTCCCTTTGCTCTGACATCCAGAAGCCCTCTCATTATCCCTGGGAACGCGACAACGTTATTTACCTGGTTCGGCTTGTCGCTTCTTCCTGTTGCCGCGATAAACGCCCCTGCACTCTTCGCCTCATCGTATCCTATCTCCGCTTCAGGGTTTGCAAGCGCGAAGACTATCCTGTTGTCATTCATGCTCTCCACCATCTCCCTGGTGAACGCGCCCTTCTTCGAAAGCCCTATCAGAATGTCCGCGCCTTTTGCAATCTCGCTCAGGTCGCCCATCCTCTTTTCCTTATTGGTCTTCCTTGCCAGTTCGAGCTTGAACTCGTTCATATCTTCCTGCCTTCCCTCGTACAGCGCTCCCTTGCTGTCCAGAATTGTTATGTTCTCGAATCCCGCATACAATGTCAGCTCCGCTACTCCTATGCCCGCAGTTCCAGCCCCGTTTATGACTATCCTCGCATCCTTCCCCTTTCCGGCAAGCTTGACTGCGTTGATAAGCGCAGCGACAACTACGACCGCAGTTCCCTGCCTGTCATCCTGAAATATTGGTATGCCGAGTTCCTTCTCCGCCCTGTTGAATATCCTGAAAGATTTCGGGGACTCTATATCCTCCAGGTTTATGGCTCCGAATGTCGGTTCTATGTTTTTCAGGAATTCAAGTATCTTGTCTTCATCCGTGGTGCCTATGCAGAGCGGAACCGCGTCCACCCCTCCAAACTTCTTGAACAGCACCGCCTTTCCCTCCATGACCGGAAGACCAGCCTCGGGCCCTATGTTTCCAAGCCCCAGTATCCTTGTGCCGTCGGAAACTATGGCGATCGTGTTTGATTTGGCCGTGTAATCAAAAACCAATTCCTTGTTGGCCTTTATCTCAAGGCATGGATATGCGACTCCTGGCGTATAGTAAGTCGAGAGATCCTCTGGAGTCATCAGCGGGACCTTAGGCATCATCTCTATCTTTCCGTTTTTCTTCTTGTGTTCTTCCAAAACCTTGTCCTTATCCACCATTTCATCATCTTCTTCTGCTCCCTTTTACGGAACTCATGAATCTGTAGAGTATCAATCCCATTATTATAGTAAATACCAGTGCGCCGGCTACCGATACCTTTCTATATGATTCTATATCCCCATAGGCATTGCGGGCAGCGGCGGTTGCCAGATTCGAATACAAGATCGCGCTGTCCGGAGATTTGTTCCTGAGGTAATTCGCCTCATCCAGATAGGAATAAGCCTGCTTCAGGTCGGGCGCGAAGATCAGATAACTGCTCTCGTTTACCGTGTTGAGGTATGCGCTCGTGTTGGAAATGCTCAGGTTGGCCTCGGCTACGGTATGGTTCTGCAAGCTCATGCTGCTCGCAAAAAGAGAAAACGGCGCCGCAAAAAGAAAGAGCAGCGCGAAAATCAACGCAATCCTCGGCATTCAAGCAGCCGTCAGAGGTTTACATCTATGGCAAGCTCCTGCTTGAGCTCCCTGTACCTGTTCCTGATGGTTACCTCTGTCACTCCGGCCACGTCGGCGACCTCCTTCTGGGTCCTCCTCTCTCCAACCAGCGCTCCGGCGATGTAGACTGCGGCTGCTGAAACGCCAGTCGGGCTCCTTCCGCTTATCAGTCCCTTCTTCATCGCCTGCTTCAGGAGCAGCATCGCCTTCTCCTGCGCTCCTCCGCTCAGCTTCAAGGCCGCAACGTATCTCGGAACGTAGGCAGAAGGGTCTGTCAGAGGTATCTTCAGGTTAAGCTCATGAGCTATAATCCTGTAGGTCCTCCCTATCTCCTTCTTTGAAACATTGGATATCTGGGAGATCTCGTCAAGGGTCCTTGGCATTCCCGCGCTCCTGCATGTCGCATAGAGTGCCGCGTTCACCACCGTCTCGATGGGCCTTCCTCTTATGAGGTTGTTCTTGACGCACTGTCGGTAGAGAAGCGCTGTCTGCTCCCTTATGTTATCGGGCAATCCCAAGTAGCTTGCAACCCTGTTGAGTTCTGGGAGTGCTACCAGGTAGTTCCTCTCGCTTGAGCTGGCTATGCTCGCCCTCCTGTGCCACTTCCTCATCCTGTAGAGCTGGGCCTGCCTCTTCGAGGAAAGCTTTGTTCCCCTTATGTCCTTATTATACATATCAATCTCAGTGACGAGCCCCTTGTTCGGCTTCATGTACTTGATCGGAGCGCCTGTCCTCGCCCTTGCGTTCCTCTGGTCCGCATCGAACGCCCTCCATTCCGGGCCTTCGTCTGTCATGTTCTCCTCTATCACCAGGCCGCAGTTGTTGCAGACGTTCTCTCCCCTCTCGTTGTCGAAAATTATGTCGGAGCCGCCGCAGCTGGGGCATTTCTTTATCATCGGCTGCACTGCGGAGCCGAGCTTGCCGGCCTTCTTTATCGGCATCTCCTCCGGTTCAGCCATGTCCGAGACCGCTATCCTTCCGGACAGATCCACAGATCCAAGATCTCCCCTTGAAGTAGAGCTCTGAGTAGATATCTGCGCCACTTTTCCTTTCTTGACAGTTTTGTTTTGTTTAGCCATGTTCTCACCACTAACCTTTTAAATGTATCTAAAAACAGCGATACTAATTAGTAGGGACAAGATATTTAAATCTTTTGGTGTACTTCGGCTTTGAATACACCGGTTCCTGCCTCGTCAAACGTAAGTATAACTAGGTTATTAAGTTTAGTCCGTATCCTCCATCCAGCCAGGCTGCCGCTTCGATTGACTAA
The DNA here is from genome assembly GCA_964550485.1 of Microcaldota archaeon. Classification (GTDB taxonomy): domain Archaea; phylum Micrarchaeota; class Micrarchaeia; order Micrarchaeales; family CABMGC01; genus JAJZIZ01. The sequence continues at coordinate 11,113 of CAZJZM010000017.1, forward strand.
GGGATCTGGTAATTTTTGCAGAGGTAAGCCCAAAGTCAGGGTTTTTTGCTAAGATTCCATTGTAATATAACTGGAATATAACTAAGGTTTAAATACCTTGTCTATCTATTAATTTGCATAGTGGTTGTGATATGGATACTATATCCGATAAAGGAATTGCTGCGCAGCACGGCAATATGAAAGTAACTCAAGTTGATGCGGTAAATGTGCCGGAGAACCCAATCCTGGCCCCTTACCACAGGACAATCGAGGAAGTAAGCAAGATGCCTGTGCTTGAGAGGACAAAAACGGTCTGCCCGGAGTGCAAGCTCATAGTGGACGGGACCATCTACAAGGACGCAGAGAACGTCATGATAAGGAAGAACTGCCCGGAGCACGGATGGACGGTGGAGAAGTACTGGGAAGACTATGAAATGTACATGAAGATGAGGAATTACAACTACTTCGGAAGGGGTTTTGACAATCCAAACTATGTTAACAAGGGCGAGAACTGCCCGTTCGACTGCGGAATGTGCGAAAGGCACAAGTCGCACACCGGTCTCGCGAACGTGGTCATAACAAACAGGTGCCACCTGTCGTGCTGGTACTGCTTCTTCTACGCGAAGGAGGGCGAACCGATCTACGAGCCTAGCCTCGCAGAGATAAAGAAGATATTCGTAAACCTGAGGAGCCAGAAGCCCATCGCGGCAAACGCCGTGCAGATAACCGGCGGAGAGCCGACGATGCATCCCAACATAGTCGAGGTGGTGGAGCTGGCCAAGGAAGCCGGCTTCGACCAGATCCAGCTAAACACAACGGGAATAAACATAGGGCTCGACCCGGACATGGCGTACAGGCTAAAGCACGCCGGGGTGAGCACGCTATACATGAGCTTTGACGGCGTGTCCCAAAGGGCAAATCCGAAGAACCACTGGGAGGCCCCGCTAACATTGGACGCGATCAGGAAGTCGAAGGGCAGCGTGGTGCTTGTACCTACTGTTATAAGGACAATAAACGACCACGAGCTCGGAGCTATGATAAACTTCGCGCTCAACAACATAGACGTTGTCAGGGCTGTCAACTTCCAGCCGGTCTCGCTTGTGGGGAGGATGCCCGCAAGGCTTAGGGAGAAGCAGAGGATCTCCATACCGGGCGCAATAAAGCTCATAGAGGAGCAGACCAACGGGGTCATAAAGAAGGAGCACTGGTTCTCGGTGCCCTACGTCGGCGGCATAAACAAGTTCATAGAGGCGCTCACGGGCGAGTTCAAATACGACCTCTCGATCCACTTCGCGTGCGGCGCGGGCTGCTACATATTCCTCGACAGCGACAACAAGATAATACCCATAACGGAGTTCGTTGACGCTCAGGGGCTCATAGAGCACCTGCAGAAGTCGGTCAACGACATGGAAGGCAAGCCGAAGCTGGTGCGGAGGATGATCGCGGTCAAGGCGCTGCTCGGGATAAACAGGTTCATAGATAAGAAGAAGCAGCCGAAGACAGTAAACTTCAGCAAGATGCTGATGTCGCTGTTCCTGAAGCACAACTTCGCCACCATGGGGAAGATCCAGATGAAGACGCTCTTCCTCGGGATGATGCACTTCCAGGACGAGTACACTTACGACATACATAGGGTCGAGAAGTGCGACATACACTACGCGATGCCTGACGGACAGGTGCTTCCGTTCTGCACGTTCAACGTATTCCCGGAGGTCTACAGGGACAAAGCCCAGAAGCAGTACAGCATCCCTACGTCGGAGTGGCAGAAGACCCACCCGGGCTGGACCTACCCGAAGGACAAGTACATGAGGAACGTCAAGGAGATAGAGGCCTCCGAGCCGTACCTCAGGCACTACGCCAACATAATGGACTACTTTGCCCTTCCTGTTAACGGAGGCAAGCCGGTGAAGAACTTCGTCAACCCGGCGCAGCCGAAGCCGCAGGTCGAGAAGAAGGCTGTCGTGGTCGAGACGGTCACCGCCGCAAGCGGAACCAAGACCGTCGTGATGGAAGCCGACTCCTGCGGATGCGGAAAGAGCGAGGGATCGGGGGGCTGCGGATGCGGCGCCGGAACCGGCGAAGAGAAGGCCGGATCCTGCGGATGCAAAGGCGGAGGGGGCTCAAACTCCTGCGATTGCTGATAGTGAGTTGAATGGACCATAGAAGCGGACACGGACACAGCGCAACCACAATGCAGACAAACACCGCGTTCGACCCATACGTGGTCGAGAACGGGAACAAGTTCAGGGTTCCCTACCGCATGATAAAGCGGGTGGTGTTCACAGACGTCAGCAAGTCCGACATGATCGACATACCGCACGCCGCAAGGCTGCAGTACCGGCTGATGCTGCTGGAGCCCGTCATAAAGGCTTCGGTGGACTTCACCAAGTCGAAGATAACCGTGCTCTACAACCCCAACACGGCCGACAACAACCATCCCAAGATAAGCATAGAGGAGCTCAGGGACGCGCTCCGGAAGGAGGGCGTGCTTACGGATACCGAACACATGGTCATCGACGACTACGACTACTACAAGGATTTCTACTCCTACGCCTATAGCCCGCCTGTCATTAGGGAGCGGGCACCGTACGGCTACACCATGGAGCAGTGGCAGAAGATGAAGCCCGAGTGGGAGGCCAAGGTGCAGAAAGGTGAAGTTGAAAAGCTGAAGAAGCACAAGGCCTTCCAGGAGTCGTACCTGGAAGAGAATCCCGAG
>CAZJZM010000018.1:0-13108 GCA_964550485.1 Microcaldota archaeon
TCCTCGGGCCCATACCACTTAGATGATTGTTCTCGTTCAAATCCTGATCGGAACAAAGAGATAATTCTGGCATCTGTTTGCGACTCGTGTGGCTACATTTTAAGTAAAATCGAAAGATATTTAGATTTGTAGCCACAATAATCTATCATGGCTTCGATAATAAGGATAAAACGGGGCAAAGGAACATTCTACTATTTAGAGCACAGTATTAGAGACGGATCCAAAGTATACAAAAAGAGGAAATATCTTGGAAAATCAGTGCCAAAGAACATAGCTGTGCTTAAAGAACAATTAATAGACGAGTTTTATGGTGATAGATGGTATCCGCAGTTCGAAAAGATTAAAGCATGTTACAAATCTATTCTCCACAAAACGCCAAAATCAGTTCAAGAAAAAAACACTGAAGCATTCATGGTGAGATTTACTTACGACACACAAAGAATTGAAGGATCAAAGCTATCATTTCGTGATACGGGAAAAGCACTTATAGATAAAATAGTTCCTAAGAACGCTAGAATTGATGATATCAAAGAAGCAGAAGGACATAAGAAGATATTTTATCTCATGTTTGATTTCGATGGGGATCTGACTCTTGAGACTATCTTAGACTGGCATAAGACCCTATTTTATGATACCAAACCAGATATCGCAGGAAAGGTTAGGGATTATCCTGTCCTCATAAGTAACAGTGACTTCTTTCCCCCCAAACCAGAACATCTAGAATACATGCTTTCAGATTTTTTTGATTGGTATAATAGAAGCAAAGAATCAATGCATCCAGTTAGATTAGCAGCACTAGCCCATCTAAAATTTGTGACAATACATCCTTTCGGCGACGGAAACGGAAGAATATCGAGGATTATCCTGAATTTTGTACTTAAAAAATTTAGATACCCTATGATAGATATCAAATATACAAACAGGTACGGTTACTACAAAGCTCTAGAAAGATCCCAGATAGCAAAAGACGAACGTTTATTTTCAGAATGGTTTTTTAGAAGGTATATCGAAGAAAACAAGAATTATCTAAATTGTTAGCAGACAAATAACCTATATATACCTAAACAAGGTTGTCAATATTGTTTCTGCAATTTATTTAATGCGGTAAGATATGCTCGGGGCATTCCCGTCGAAGCCCGGTAAGATTTCCTCACAGATTAGGTCTGACAACCCAAAATTGAACATAGAACGGCGTTGTTTTGCTGAGTTTACCGTCGTAAGAGAGTGAGCATTTAAGCATCATGTCCCTCGGGCCCACCAGAAATCTTTTAATTGCTTGCGTTCCAGTTATTTCCGGATGCGTTGATGCTCGATACGGTTTCTCTGATAAACAACCTCTGGGTCATAGTCGCTGCCCTTCTCGTTTTCATAATGACCATAGCCGTCGGCTTCCTTGAAATTGGAGAGCTCGGAGACAGCTTTTCCAGAAGTATGATGAAGACCATGATTATAACTGGAATGGCGCTCTTTGTTATGGCGCTTGCAGGTTTCAACATAGCGTTCGCTCCGTTGATTGATGGAATTATAGGCAACCCGTTGTATAACGGCATATTCTTAGGAGGTTTCTCAAACAGTATCATGAATGTCTGGTGGTCGATGACTCCTATTTATTTCAATACGGGCCTTACGACAGCGACCTACTTCCTTTTTGAGACTGCCTTCGCCTCAGTGACACTCGCGTTGGTTAGCGTAATAGTCCTGAAGAAAATGAAATTAAGAGCCTTCACACTTTTCTCTGTCGTCTACTTTCTTCTGATTTGGACACTGCCAGCCGCTTGGATCTGGAATCCCACAGGATGGCTTTACATGATGGGAATGCGCGATTTCGCCGGAGGGTTGGTGGTTCATGCTGCTGCCGGAGCGGCAGGTCTTGCGATATTGTACAGGATATGGCAGGAGGAGAGAAGAAAGGGCTACAAAAAGAGTCCGCAAGTTCCTATCAAATTGAACCAAGGCTGGCTCACACTCTCGATACTCCTGCTCTGGATGGGCTGGTTCGGCTTCAATCCCGGAAGCGTGCTTGCCTTCAACTCCAGCGCGATGACCGTTGTGATAACGACCTTCCTAGCCGCGGCGTCTGCCATGCTCTCCACAATATTTTTCAGGTACCTTGATACGAAGAAGAGTCCGGATATCTCCCAGGATGTCAACGGCATCCTCATGGGGCTTATAATTATAACGCCGCTTGCCGGCTTTGTGAGCCCGCTAAGTGCAGTCATACTTGGGATTCTCGGAGGTCCTCTTTTTATCTACGGAAGCAAGATAATATCCAAAGCCAAGTGGTTCTCAGATCCCATAGGTCTGCTTCCTGGTCATCTGCTCGGAGGCTTGTTCGGGGTTTTGATGATAGCCTTCTTTACGCAGAGCTCCTTCGCAGCCGCTTCCGGCAACGCAAATCTCCCGAACGGTCTTTTCTTTGGAGGAGGAGGCGCTGCATTCGCACAACTGGGGATAGAGATCTTTGGGATAATTGTGGTGATGGTCTTCGTCTTCGTTGCATCCTACATCACATGCTCGGCCGTAGCATGGCTGTTTGGTGGCATAACCACAGATTACAGGAAGGTAGCTTTGAAAGCTTCTGCATAAATCCAGTCTGGAGACAGAGAGCAGAAACCATCGTAGGAGACCAAAAGAGATTTATATAATTGGGTTATAAACTAACCGGTGGTAGCTATGGAACTGACCCCTTTCAACAAACTGATTGACCTCTCAGGAAAGACAGCGATCGTAACAGGCGCTGTAGGAATAGGCTACGGAATAGCATACAGGCTCGCGGAGGCAGGAGCTAACGTAGTAATAGGATGCAGGACCGAGTCGGAAGCTAAGGAATCCGCAGATAAGCTTTCCAGATTGGGGTTCAAAGCCTATGCGATGCGCGTTGATGTTTCGGTGGAGGAAGACGTCAAGAGGATGGTCGCTGAGACCGTCTCAACCTATGGAGGGTTGGACATACTTGTGAACAACGCCGGAATCTATCCGACAATTCCAGTAATGCAGATGACGCTCACAGACTTCGAGAAAGTATTAGCCATAAACCTCAACGGGGTCTTTCTCACTACGAAATATGCTTCGGAACAGATGGTAGCCCAGGGAAGGGGCGGCAAGATAATCAACGTTACGTCCATAGATGCCATTCATCCCTCCTCGGTGGGGCTCGCGCACTATGATGCTTCGAAGCACGGAGTATGGGGCTTTACCAAAAACTCAGCGCTCGAACTGGCACCGCACAAGATCTGGGTTAACGCCATAGCGCCAGGAGGCATAATGACTCCGGGGGTCATGAAGATGCAGCAGGCTACTCCGGTCCCGGAAGGCGTGGATATGAACAAGATGCTGGAAGGCTTCCTTTCGAAGATACCGATGCACAGGATTGGAGAGCCTGACGACATAGGAAAAGTAGCGTTGTTCCTTGCTTCGGATATGTCATCATACATGACAGGTTCCCAGATAGTTGTAGACGGCGGAGTGCTTCTTTCCTGAGAGTTGCAAAGCCAATTAAATGACCATTAATGGCAGGTATTAGCAATTTAGGCATAAATCTAACTTTGACGGTTAGATTATTCCCTTATTGTGATTTCGATCCCTGTACTGGAATATTTTGATCTGCCCACGTTATTCAAGGCAGTATGCCAGTTGGCTCTTTTTTCCATATCGTAACGAACAAGATTGCTGTCGATGTCAAAAGTGTTTTCTCCGGTTATCTGTTCCAGTATTTTTCTAGTAATAAGTTTCTCGGCGTTATCCCTTTGATATTCGTTTCCTTCTCTTCTAATATATTCTACCAGGGCATCATAAAACCTTATCATATCCCCTACTGTCTCAAGCCTCCAACTCGCTTTTGTTACTAAATTAGAAATTAGTCCTTTGCTAGGGTCGTAATGATCATCAGCAAGAGATCTATGCACATCTAGCCAAAAGTCCGCCGGTTTTAATGGTTCTTCAAGTAGGCTATCTGAAAAATGAATCTCGATTCTACGCAAATTTAGCCAAACGTCCCCTGGTTTTAATGGGTCTTCAAATATTTTATCTAATATGGGTATTCCAAATGGGCGTTTGTTATCCGTCTTAGGTACAGGTGCAGCTAAAATATCGTTTCCTTTTATTCTTAAAACTCCCATTCTATCAAATCTGATTCATTTTTCTAGATATATATAAGTTACTTAGCTCTTGTTCGAGTATTCAGTCCTGCACAAAAAAATCGCCTTTGTCTATTATTTGTGCGAAATCACTCTAGGCAAACGCTATTTATACCTGACTTTCATAATCGGTATTGATTCTATGGGATTGTTCGGTCCTTCCAAGCCTTCAGATTCGAATCCAGGACAGCAGCCTGCGTCTTCATCATCAGGATACAAATGCAACGCATGTGGGACTCCACTCAAGGGATTTTGCCTCTACTGTGAAGGATGCTGCGCCTATTACTGCAGATCCTGCGGCATACCTGATGATCCTGACGACACAAGCAAGTACAGCTGCCCGAACTGCTCTACCCAGCTCCAGTTCTTTACCCTTTAGCGAAGGATTACTCTATCTTTCCGTCTTCCTTGGTATAGAGCGTTATCTCAGGATGCCTTCTCTGCATCTGGTTGGCCTTTACCCCGTAGATTGCCTTTATGCCCCGCTGTATGGCGAGCTCAACCAGCCTCTGGGTTATCACTCCGTCGAGGACTATGGCATAGCAGTTGGAGGAGCTTTGCGCCACCTGGAGCAGCTCCCTTATCGGGACCTCCTTGATTACGGTTCCCGAGCTGTCGTAGAGCCTGGACCTGAGCGTTCCAGAGAGCTCGTCGAGCCCCAGTCCCAGTTGCGTGAAGAGCATGCTTTCAAGGACAGGCCTGTTTGCCTGCGCGTTCTGCGAACCGGAATAGATTTCAGGTTCGCCTATCTTGTCGATTGCCGCTTCTCTTGAATCCTCTTCGGCCCCTATTTTCTTGAGCGTTACAGGCTCGTCAAGGTCTGCAAGCGAGGCGCTGGTTTTCTGCTGCTCATCTGAGCGCGGGCTGCTCGGCTCCGGAGGCCTCTGGGGCTGCTGTTGCGGCGGAGACTGCTGCGGAGGAGGGGTTGGCTGAGGATTCTGATTGTAGCTCCTGTTGCCCTGATACCTCGACTGCTGTTGCTGTTGCCTCTGCTGATAATTGTTGTCCGGCTGCTGGCTCGGCGCAGGAGTGAACCTTCCGCGGGAGCTTCCCTGGTACTGGTCCAGAGGGACCCTTGTCCTTGTAGCCTTTATGATCTCCTTTCTTGTGAGGTCTTCCACTTCTTTTCCATCAGGAGCCCTGCAGACGAAGTCTATCTCGGCAACGCTTACTATGTTTCTCAGTATGAGGTCGCCTCCTCTGTCTCCATCAAGGAAGACAGTTGTCTCCTTCTCGCGGCAGAGGTCTATTATTGACTTTGCCACCTGTGCGGCTCCGCCAATCGCAATTGCGTTTGTGACGTCGTTCCTCAGGAGGTTTAGCACGTCCGCCCTTCCTTCGACTATTATAAGCTCAGGAGACTTTCCTACATCAGGACCTGCCGGTAGATTCTCGGGACCGTAGGATGCGATTTCGCTTACCCTTACCTCCGACTGAACCATCTCCGACAATTCCCTGCTGTCCGGTATCTCGGTATTGAGGAGCAGCTTAACAAGTTCCTTTGCCCTGTCGAGTATCTTTCTCCTCTTCTCCGATCGAGTGTCTTCTACCTTTCCGACCTTGAATTCGGCCTCATAAGGTCCGACCCTGTCAACCGATTCCACGGCTGCGGCTAAAATGCAAGTCTCAATCCTGTCGAGCGAGGCCGGAAGCATTAGCTTTCCGTAGCTCCTCCCGCCTGACTGCGACAATTCTATCTCAATTCTTCCTATCTTCCCGCCCTTCTGAAGCTCCCTAAGATCCAAATCGTCTCCCAGAAGCCCTTCAGTCTGGCCGAAGACCGCACCTATTATATCAGGCTTGTCTACCATTCCGTTGATTGTAAACTTTGCCTCTACCATGTACTTTACTATGTCCAAATAAGTTTTTGCCATTTATTCCACCTTTTTATAGAGCAGGCAAGTTGGAGTTGTATTCCTCCGTCTCGTATGCTTTAAGTATATCAAGTCCTTCGGATATTCTTCCGAAAAGACCACTTTCGTATGCCCCTATGAGCATCATTTTCGATTCAATCCTTGAAGAAAGAGCTGCATCTACCGACGCGTGTCCGAAGACAGATCAACAACTAAATAATCATGATTCGTCATAAATAACACAGCGAAATGCAACTTCTATTCTCTGAGAATAATTGGCAGGTATATATTAATATAGGTTGCGTATAGACCCGGCAACCCTTCAGTTGATGGAAAAGTCAACTGGAAGATGCTATAAGCCCAAAGTCAAGAAGTTTATTATAACATTGTTTTCATACATTATTATTTGTATTGCAAAATCCAAGTGACATGTCATGACTTCTGGAAAGACCATACTTATAATAGCGATAATCATAGTGGCTTTGTTAGTGATAGGTATCTTCGTTGTGCTTCCGTTGGTTGCGTTGGTTGCAATCGGTACATTCAACGGCAATCCCTTGGGAACGGCATGTATCGCGACTCCAGGATTCACATGCCAAGTTGTGCAATACGCGCTAGCAGGAGGAAGCGGAAACCCTCCCGCAGGCAATATACTTGTAATAATAGGGCAGGATTCAGGAACTACCTGGTCAACTGCTAACGTTTACTTTGTTAACGCTTCTCAAGAAGCAGGAGTACTATCCGACGGTTTGACAGGAGTTTCTAATCTGGCTGCTCCGAACACCATTGTCGGAGGTCTCGCTTCGGGAGTAACTACAACAGTGACCCTTCCTGCAGCGTCTAGTAATATAAGAGTAGGCTCAGAATTGAGTGGTTATATCTGGGTCACTTACACAACAAAGACAAATTCGAGTGTGGGCCTGCCAGTACAGGCTCAAATAGCAAGTGTAAGCGCAAAGGCAACCTGATTGTTTGTGTTCTTTTCCTGTCAGTTCTTACTTAACTCTAGAAGCCAAGAGAGGATACTTTTATATCACTTCTTCGAGATAACTAATCATGGCTCTTGGAAGTACGATTGATGAGTCCAAGCTCGACTTGGCATACAAATATCCTTTCCTTAGAGATGCGAAGGAGTTAGTCACAAGGCTGAACCCTGGTTTTGAAACTAAATTTCTGGAGCAGGGAAGGATGAGGCTCGAGGAGGCGCTTTCCGAAAAGAGGATAGGCTTCCAGAAGGCAAACCTCAGGGACCTGAAATATGCTTATTTGATGAGCTACATCTACGCGAGGATGCTCGTGAGCGCGCTAAACAGCAGGAGCGCCATGCTGCAGTACATAGACGCCGAGTCTCGAAGAGCCGCAGAAGCACTCAAGAGTGAGGATCATGCGGTATTGATGAAGATAGCAGAGGAACTCAACTCCGGAGTCTCGTGTGATAACAGCTCCTTTTCGGTGCGTTTTGAAAGATACTTGGAGTATGCGCCAGCAAGCAAGAGATTTGCATTGCCGATGCAGGAGCTTGGCAACGGCATCGTGACGATGGATAGAAGCATAACGATAGGCATACTCCGCAGGATCATAAAGAAGGAGATAGCCAAGAACCTCCCGATACCTAAAAAAGAGCTGTCGAAGGAAGTGTTTGAATGCTCGAAGAAGGTCAAGCTTCCTGAGGTAAAGATCAGCGCTCCGAATCCCAACCTGGAGAAAAGGTACGCATGGATAGAAAAACTTCTTGCAACGCCTATTCCAGACATAAGGCACAGAGCCGTCAATCTGATACTTGCCCCTTACCTTATCACCATAAGGAAGATGGACGAGGCTGAGGCAGTCAAGGTTATAATAAACTACATTGAAAGATGCAAGGAGATAGAGCCCAGCACCAAGGTGAACGAGAGCTATATAAGATACCAGTGCAGATATGCTAAGAACAAGGGAATGCGACCGCTCACTCTCGAGAATGCCAAGGAGTTGCTGGGCAGCATGGTAAATATTGAAGAACTTGAAAGGGCCTGACTATGGATAAAACCGGAATCTGCCATATCTGCGGAAGGATTGCAAACAACACATGCACTCTGTGCGGTAAGCCAGTCTGCGACAGCGACTTCAACTTCGCCACGGGAACGTGCAAGATGCACGGCTCCGGAAGGAAGATAAGCAGCATAAGGAAGTAAGGGCGATTGCGTAAACTTTGAGAACCTGATCTACAGACTGCTTGGATGGAAGGTGCTGGCCTCCGCGAAAATAGGAGGCAAGGATGTTGTTGCGGTCAAGAAAAAAGGAAGGCGGGAGTTAATCTACGACCACATCATACACTCGCGTCTTTACGACGACTCCATATACACCAAACAGTACTGGGACTACCTCCTTCCGCTTGCTGCTGTATTCGAGAAGCCTAAAATATTGGTAATAGGACTTGGAGGCGGAACTATTCCATTTCAGATCATGAAGAAGTTCGGCAATAGGGCCACGATAGATGTCGTTGAGATAGACAGGGAGATGGTGAGACTTTCGAAAGCGTTTCTTCCGGAAAAGCTTGAAGCGAATATAGTAATAGGCGATGGATACGCCTATCTTTCAGACAAAAAAGCCGTCTACAATGTTATAATAGCCGATCCCTACATAAGCGGCGAGATACCTGATGAGTTTTTTCAGAACAACTTCATAGAAAATGCGAACAATGCTCTTAAGGAAAACGGTATTCTTGGGATAAATTATGCACTTACCATCAGGGCGCTTTCCAGGAGATCTGACCTGGTTAGAAAACTCAGAAAGGCATTCAGTGTTTATACTATAAATTACCCGAGATCATCCGGGAACGCAATACTTGTCTGCTCCAAAAAGTACAAGATTGACAAGATAAACGATAGGATAACGGATAATTTCCCTAAGGACGGAGAGAACGGTTTTCTTTTCAAAGCCTACTCAAAGGCGAGATAGCTAGAACTCATATTGGGATATTTAAATCAAAATTGATGTGCTCCTCTAGAAGACTTGATTATAAAAGTGAAGATAGTCAAATTTCACATCATGGGGAATTGTACCCTGAGGTCCATCCGCTTGTGAAGACAACGCTTGTAGACACTCCGTTGTTAAGGTTGCCAGAATAGTCATTGGCGTTGCCGTTAAGAGGCCACCAACCAACTAAATAAGTTAGATTATTTAAAGGATCTGCGCCTATTCCTTCAGTATAGAGAGTGGTAATATTTTCGGTTTGAATTGATGTATTATATAATTGAACATCGGCGATTAAACCATCAAATCCATCTGAATTTCCATTATTGCCCAGATATGCAGACGTGGCCGAAGAAGGGATAGCCGAAGCGGAACAATCATTCTGCTGTTGAACTCCGTTTATGTATAAGTTCTGATTTCCATAGTTAGATGAAGTAGCGATTACCGATATCCAAGTGTTTTTAAATTTGGCGTTATTAATACCAAGGTTTCCAAATACGAAACAACTACCAGAAAAGCCGATTACGCTGCCATTTCCTAATGAAAACACTGTTGAGGGACCGTTGACAGGTGTTCCTTTCCAATATAACCAGAAAGCCACTGTGTTCTGTGAACTTCTTTGGACATTTAATGAAATTTTTGATGTGGTATTGAATTGGGCGGCATACTGCGGAAGCTCGTTGTTGCAGACTCCTTCGGTGTTGATGAACGAGGTGGTTCCGGGACCATTGGGTCTGTAGACTTGGCAACTTCCAGCTACTATCGGAGGTGCAAGAGAGTGACTGCTGAAAACACCAAACAGACCTAATGCAAAGAATACTAGTACCACAGTTATTATGCAGAGTATTATGACGGGTATTAGAATTATCATCAATGCCATAGGCCAACTTGTTTGATGAAGTTTTGCAAGACCTATAACAAGAATGATGAACTCCCAGATAGCAAATATAATTACTATCAAAATTCCTAATATGGGTATTGAAGTTAACCAATAAGCAACAGTAAATGTACATGAAGCATAAGTTACTGCGGCTACACTATCAGCATAGCTTCCTTTGAAGACGTTGAAAAGTTTCCCGATAATATGCAATATTCCCGCATTTATTAGAATACCGAGAGGCACAAGTAACACAAAGAGAATGATAATAAGTACTAATCCAAGTCCTGCAAGTTTAGGTGAAATACTAGAAAGATAATTGCTATGAAAAACAAGGCTTAGTATCACTGTAAGTATCAATGGGATTATGGCGACTTTGTAATAATAGGCCATAGAAGCAGAAATACTTCTGCCATTTATTTTTTCAGAAGGATGAAGCATGACGCCTATTTGCTCCTTTGTCTGATCAATAAGTATCATAATACCTTATAGTCCCTCAACATTAAGGTTTAATAAATTTATGCTGGATCCTACTTCAGGAATCAGGGACCTTGGAAGTCCGAAGCAGTTGTGCCTTCAGGAAATGCCTTTCCATTCTGCGCTTCTACCGGCAACCCGAATTCCTCCGCTATCCTGATGATCTCGCGTGTGTCTATCATCCTGTCAATAAAAAGTTCCAGATACTCTGTATTCACATTCTTCGCACGCTTAACCTTGAAAGTCATCTGCTGATACATTCCGCTTCTCAAAACGCGTATCTTCACAGACCCGTTCCTTATAACTGCCTCCGCTGCACTGGAAAGTTTTTTCACTATACCCTCTTCTTGGACCAACTGCCCCTGTTAGATATGCAAAGAAAACAATATTAAGGTATTCATCATGATATAGCCATGGCAGCAGATTACCTTGCCGTTTTAGTCTTCGTCATCTTCTCATTACTTATTCCAGCCTCGCTCCTGCTCTTCTCAAAGCTTATACGCAAACACGGCGATTCCAATCCTGTCTCGACGCTGAACTTCGAGAGCGGTGAAGAGAGTACTGGCAGCAGACTGACAATCATGAAGGAATATTTCCACTACTTTTCCGCCTTTCTTGCATTTGAGATCGTAGCGGCAGTAATCCTCCTCTGGGCCATGACTGCCAGGACCCTCCCTTCCGAAGCCAATATAGGAATATTGGCATTTGCCATCTTCGGATTTACGTTTGAGATATTTGCAATGCTTCTTGCAGCTAAGAAGGAATGACCATGGACGAGGATGTAGACCACCAAAGCAATGAGTTCAAGACCGCTAGAGCTGAGATGGATAGGCTTGTGGCAGGCTCGCTCAAAGGCAAGGAGGTAAGGCCGAATGTCATGTTTTCAAACCTTTCCGAACTCACCAAGGCAGTCTCGGGAAGCTTGGTGAAGTGGTCTAGAAAGAATTCCCTCTGGCCTCTTCAGTTTGGTCTTGCATGCTGTTCCATAGAACTTATGAATTTCGGCTCTTCGCGAATTGACGCGGAAAGAAAGGGCTACCTCCTGTTCAGGGCGACGCCAAGGCAGTGCGATGTTATGCTTGTGGCCGGTTGGGTAACAAAATCGATGGTACCCGAGCTGAAAAGAATGTACGAGCAGATGGCCAAGCCTCGATACGTCATCGCGTTCGGTGAATGCGCAACGTGCGGAGGACCGTGGTGGGAAAGCTACAATATAGTAAAGGGGATAGACCAGGTGCTTCCCGTCGATGTCTATGTCGCGGGATGTCCTCCAAGGCCCGAAAATCTTTTCGGCGCACTGATGAAATTGCAAAAAAGAGTAGATGGTAAACTTGAAGATTGAACGCGCTGACCTTAACGAAAGCATAACCTCCATGAAGAATAAAGGTTTCAATTATCTGATCAAGATCACCGCAGTTGATTACGTAGACCATGTTGAAGTGGTATATTTCCTCAGGAATCTTGAAAAGGCGCTTGATGAGACAGTTGAAGTGGAGATGGTTCCTGGAGACCTCTGGGTGCCTACAATAATGCCGCTGTACTCCGCCGCAGATTGGTATGAGAGGGAACTCTTCGAAATGTTTGGGATTGAGATAAAGGGCAGAAAGGCAAAACGACTCCTACTGGAGAAGTGGGATGGAAAAGGAAGCCCGCTGAGAAAGAACTTCGTCTGGGCGGAACCTTACGAAAAAATGTGATACTGAATGGCAGTTACCAGAATTAATGTAGGTCCGATCCACCCAAGCACACACGGAGTCCTAAGGCTTGTCGTGGACCTTGACGGCGATACGATAGTCAATGTCGAGCCGCACATCGGATTCCTGCACAGGGGGGTTGAGAAGCTGGTTGAAACCAGGATGTACATGCAGTCACCTCCGTACATGGAAAAAATAGACTATGTGGCGCCAATGAGCGTTGATGAACTTTACGTTGCAACAGTTGAAAAAGCACTCGACATAGAAGTAAAAGAAAGGGCGCAATATGTAAGAGTGATACTTCTAGAACTGCAAAGGCTGGCAAGCCATCTCTTCTGGCTGGGAAGCATCTGCAACGACCTGGGCCAGCTCTTCACCGCATTCATGTGGGTCTTCAGGGACAGGGACATGGTACTCAAGCTTCTTGAGACCGCGACAGGCCAGCGGATGTTCTATGTGAACATGAGGCTGGGGGGGCTTGTGCGCGAACTGCCCGAAGGATTCGATGAGGAGACATTGGAGTTTCTCGATTATCTTGAGAAAAGACTCAACGAATATGAGAACTTCATAGAGAAGAACCCGATTTTCAGGCAGAGGATGAAAGGGATAGGAGTCCTCAGCAGGAAGGACGCCGAAGACCTTGGGGTCACAGGCCAAGTGTTGCGCGCATCCGGTGTACCATACGACGTAAGGAAAAACAACACTTACTACGTCTACAAAAACCTTAATTTCAGCGTGAAATCGACCCTGCAGGGAGACAACTTTTCACGATACAAAGTTAGGATGATGGAGATGCGTGAGAGCATAAGGCTTATACGAAGCGCATTCAAGAAAATGCCAGAAGGCAGCGCAATGGGAATGCCAATAAAACTGATTACTCCAAATGCAAAGAATAGGATAGTCAGCGTAAGCAGGGAAAATCCAAGAGGAGAGGAGATGATGTATATGGTGGCTGATCCGCAGAGGCCCTACAGGCTCTCCATAAGGGCTCCCACCTTCATAAATCTCGCAGCACTCAATCATATCGTGAAGGGCAACAGGTTCGCCGACCTGTTCGCCATACTTGGAACATTGGACTTGGTGATGGCAGATGTCGATAGATAGCATGATAGGCAATGC
>CAZJZM010000019.1:0-9033 GCA_964550485.1 Microcaldota archaeon
CATCGCCCTCGGCGACATGAACAGCGCCGCCTCAACCAGCTTTTTGTAATCCACTTCCTCCATCATCCCACTAGTTCAGCTTTATTATTATCTCCTGGAAGAATCTTTCCTGCATGAGCGTGACCCTTCCCTTGTTCGCAAGGAAGAGAAGCGGTATGAACAATCCGAGGAGCACGTCTTCAATATTCGTCACTCCAAGCAGGTTGGAAAACGTTACCATCTTCTCCCTGTCGGCATATTTCTTTATCTGTCCGTAGACGTTCTCCATGTCCTCCTCTATGTTGACGTCTTTCACAAAGATGGGAACGTCGAAAGGCAGCTCCTTCATCCGTGCGCTTCTGATCTCGGTTATCTTGATCGCCTCGTCAAGCGCCTCTATCAGCTCGTTTAGGGTGAGTCTTCTCTTTACTGGAGGCCTCAGGCTCAATGCCATCTCCTCCACCAGAGGCGCGGTCCTCCCTTCGCCGATCAGTTCGTCTTCAGATTCGGGCTCGATGCCAAATGAGAGCATGCTGCTCTTCAGCCTCAGGAGTATCGATGCGGCGAGTATGATGTTAGCAGGGATCCTGAGGTCCATAACCCTCAGCTCCTTGACCGCGGCGATATATCTGTCGACAACCTCCACTATGTCTATGTTCCACGGATCCAGCTTCTCCTTCTCCACCAGCTCGACAAGTAGGTCTTTCCAGGTGTCGTAATTTACGAAAGTGACTATATCCAGCTTCTTCTGAACACCTTCCAGTACCTCTTCTACCTCAACTGTCGCCATGAAAATACTTCACCGTCTAAGAATAAATATCTTGCCCTGCAACTTTGCGACCACGGATAACGCCTTTTTCTCCATTACGGGTTCTGGAAGGTCACGCTACCTTTTTATTGCTTTAAGTTCTAGCTATCTTCGATTGCATGAAAGGCTTCGAGAACGAATCCACCTACAGGAAGTCAGTGGAAAGCGGAGAGGAGCAGAGATTCGACAATCTATTCGACGGAGCAGTCGAGAAGGTAAAGAGGGAAATCCTGGGAAAGAGGTTTCCCATGTTCATAAACGGAAAGGAGGTCTACTCCCCAACCGAGGCGGAGGAGCATTCCCCAATCGACAACTCATTGATAGGAAAGTTCCAGCAGGGAAACAGGGAGCACACAAAGGCGGCGATAGAGGTTGCCCATGATGCGTTCGCCTCGTGGTCGGCCATGGACTATAGGGAAAGGATTGCAATCTTCAGGAAGGCCGCAGAGCTCCTCAGACAGCAGAAGTTTCTGATTGCGGCCATACTAAGCATAGAGAACGGAAAGACCAGGTACGAGTCTGTGGGCGAAGTGGACGAGGCCATAGATTTCCTGAACTATTACTCCCTAGACCTGGAGAGAAACAAGGGCTATCTCACAAAAAGCAGGATGGCGGGCAGCACATCCAAGGTGACTGCGGGCTTCCAAGGAGCTCCTGGAAATGAGGAAGCAATCTCCATCGTAATGAAGCCCTACGGCGTCTTCGGCGTGATCGCGCCATTCAATTTTCCCATATCCATTTCAGTGGGCATGTGCACCGGAGCATTGATAACCGGCAATACTGTAATATTCAAGCCGTCTTCCACCGACAACATGGCCATGCTAACGGGCTTCTACATCTACAAGATCTTCTCAGAGGCCGGAGTGCCAGACGGCGTCTTCAATTATCTCCCAGGCCCGGGATCAGAGGTTGGGGACGAACTCGTCTCCAGCAGCAAGGTCAGCGGAATCGCATTTACTGGTTCGAGGAAGACGGGTCTGGGAATGATAGCCAAGACCTACAATCTGGGGATGCAGAAGGTATTCATAGCGGAGCTCGGTGGAAAGAATCCCGCCATAGTCTCAAAGAACGCCGACATAGAGGCGGCGGTGGAGGGCATCGCCGGTTCGGCATTCGGCTACGCGGGCCAGAAGTGCAGCGCCTGCTCGCGCGTCTACGTCCAGGAGTCTGTCAAGGAGGAGTTCATAAGCAAACTCGCAGAGAAAACAAGGAGCCTCAAGATAGGCAATCCCCTCAAGAAGGAGAATTACATAGGCCCACTAATAAGCGTATCCGCACTGGAACGCTACAAAGCCAGCGTCGAGGAGGCAAAGGCCCACGGAAGAATAATACAGGGAGGCAACGTTGTCGACGCCGGCCTCCAGGGCATCTATGTGGAACCCACGATAATAGAAGCCGATCATTCAAACAGGCTCTTCCATGAGGAGCTCTTCGTTCCCTTCATCGCCATCGATGTTTACAAGAAGTTCAGCGACGCCATAGCAAAGGCTAACGACGTCGAATACGGCCTCACCGCGGGACTCTACAGCAGGAGTAACAGCGAGGTAAAGGAGTTCATGACAAAGATTCAGGCTGGTGTAATCTACGTGAACCGGAAGGTGGGCGCCACGACCGGGGCGATTGTCGGAGCCCACACCTTTGTCGGGTGGAAGGCCAGCGGCCTGACAGGGAAAGGAAGCGGAAGCAGGTTCTACCTACAGCAGTTCATGCGCGAGCAAAGTCAGGCAATAGTGAAATGAGATGATCAGACGCCCATAACAAAACTTTTCTACATCGCAACGAAATTCAAGACCAGAAAGATCAGATACAAAAAAAGGTCCTTTACGGTTTATCTTGCCGACTCCTTCGTAAAGAAATCCATCGGCCTGATGCACAGGGAAACGCTTAAACCAAATGAAGGCATGCTCTTCCTGTTCGGCAGGGAGGGAAAGTATGACATCTGGATGCCCAACATGAAATTCAGCATAGACATAATATGGATGGACAGCGATTCCAGGATTCTGAAGATAGCGGAAAACGCCAAACCATGCAAATCAATCTTCGAGTGTCCCGCCTATATCTCTCCGGCAAACGCGAGATACGTCCTTGAGCTTAATGCCGGAACCGCAAGAAAAGCCGGGATGAAGAAAGGGGAGAGGATCTTCCTATATCATAATAAAGACTTTTAGTCCAAAGAATAGTAGAGAAATAGTGGAAAGATGGTAGAAACGAAAGAAAAGAAAGCGAAGGAGATCCCGCTCGAGGAAACGCTCAACGAGCTAGCCAAGCGCCGTGGCTTCTTCTACATGAGCAACGAGATCTATGGAGGGCTGACGGGCTTCTACGACTACGGAAGCGTCGGCACGCTCATCAAGAGGAACATTGAGAGCCTCTGGAGAAAGCATTTCCTGAGCATAGGCGAGAACTCCTTCGAGATTGAGCCCACCGACGTGATGGCCGAAAACGTCTTCGTGGCTAGCGGCCACATAAAGAACTTCATAGACCCGAGCGTCAGGTGCAAGAAGGAAGGTATCTACTACCGTGCCGACCACATAATAGGCAATGTGCTCAAAAAGAGCGTCGAAGGGAAGAGCGCGGAGGAGCTCAGCAAGCTGATAAAGGAACACAAGATAAGATGCCCAAAGTGCGGAGGAGAGCTCGCCGATGTGAAAGTGCTCAACATGATGCTTCCGATAAAGCTAGGAGCCGAAGGGGACACCATCGCATATCTAAGACCTGAGACGGCGCAGGGAGTTTACGTTAATTTCCTTAGGCAGTTCAACATACAGCGCGGCAGGATGCCCATGGGGCTCGCAATAGTCGGCAAAGCATTCAGGAACGAGATCTCGCCGAGGCAGTTGCTCATCCGTCAGAGGGAATTCACCCAGGCTGAGCTTCAGATCTTCTTCGATCCCGAAAAGATAAACGAGGCGGAGAGATGGGACGAGGTCTCAAAATACCACCTGAAAGTACTTTTTGTAGGTGAGGGAGAAGCAAAAAAGAAAACCTGCGAAGAGCTTGTCTCGAAAGACGGACTTCCAAAATTCTATGTCTACCACATGGCAAAGATGCAGCAGTTCTTCATAGAAGTGCTCGGCCTTCCCGAGGAGAAATTCAGGCTGAGAGAGCTTGATCAGGACGAGAAGGCGTTTTACAACAAGATCCATTTTGACGTTGAGATTTATCTTGAAAGCCTGCACGAATACAAGGAACTTGGCGGCGTGCACTACAGGACCGACCATGACCTAAAGGGCCATCAGGATGTCTCAAAGAAATCGCAGGAGATCTTCTACGAAGGCAAGCGATTCATACCGCACATTCTCGAGCTCTCTACAGGAATAGACAGGACCTTCTACGCCTGCATGGAATTATCCTACAGGCACACCTCCGAAAGGGAATGGGAATGGTTCGCCTTCCCTCCGAAAGTGGCTCCGTTCCAGTTTGCGGTTTATCCCCTCGTGGGAAAAGACAACGTTCCCGAAGCCGCGGAAAGGGTTTACAGGGAACTCAAAGCCAATTACGCTGTAGTCTATGACGACTCGGGAAGCATAGGCAGGAGATATGCAAGAGCCGATGAAATAGGAATTCCATATTCAATAACTGCCGATTACGATACCCTCAAGGACGACTCGGTCACCGTAAGGAACAGGGACACCATGAAGCAGATACGTGTAAAGATAAAAGACATCGGAAAGGAGGCGGCGAAGCTCGCAGGCCTAGACAGCCTCTCGCAATAAAACAGATGATAAAATGGCAAACGAACTGGTAAACGAGAACATTGTTAAGTCCCAACTGAAGCCCATCTTTTCTGATGGAACCGCTATAGCTGTGAAAATAAAGTCGGCAAAGAACGAGAAGGGCGGAATAGAGAAGGAAGGCCAGATCGAGATAATATTCCTGGACATGATGACCCAGCAGCCTCTAGGAGAATTTGTGATAGGAAAGATAACCGCGAAGGAGCTCATAGCGGGCCTGAGCAACACGATCGTCGGCCTGGAAAAGGAGCTGGCAAGCAAGGAGATGCCAAAGCCGCCGCAGATAAAGACCACGGGCGAGGGCGCAGGATCGATAAGATGAGGGCCATAGGCCTTTACTTCTCCAATGGCAAAACCGCTCAGAGAAATACAAAGTCAAAACCGTAATCAAAGGTTAAACATTTAAATATTGCCTGCTTAAAGCTCAGCATGGAGACCAAAGCTAGTATAATCTTTCTCGCAGCGGCTGCCATGCTCTTATCCGGATATGCGACCGCCTATACGACCCAGATACACGCGCCTGCGGTCCTAGCAAACTCAGGCAATGGCGTCCTGACCATTATAACCCTTAATCTGACACCAGGAACGGGCATGGTGAACATCACCGGGCCCGACTCGGTGGGCAAGGACACCCTCAACTCGGCACAGACAGCAGCGGCATACGCATCGCAGTATCTGGGAGTCAACGAGAGCCATTATAATTTCCTATATAATATTGAAGACAGCAACTCCAGCGTCTCAGGGCCAAGCGGAGGTCTCGCATTAACCCTTCTCGCTGTCTCCGCACTGGAGCATGAAGCGATATACAACCATTTCACGGTGACTGGCACAATAGACTCAAGCGGGAATGTGGGCGCTGTGGGCGGCGTCTACGACAAGATCGGAGCCGCAAGGAGCGCAGGCATGAAGTACGCGCTCGTACCCACCGTAAGCCCAACAGACCCCGAGTATCTTACCTATTACCTGACACAGCAGACCTTTAACATACCTCTGAAGATGGTGGCGAATCTCCAGCAGGCCCTGCCATACACCAATTCCACAGGAGCAACAGTGCCTCCAGAGTTCACCGCAAACTTCACGCAGAATTACTTCCTCAACGGTCTTCCTTCCGCAAACGTGAGCTGCAGCGGCTGCAATGCCTCATACTTCGGCGAGCTTGTCAACTTCACCCTCGACTTCACCGGATCATCCGCAGCCTCGCTGGGCACCAACTTCAGCTCGGCAAAGAGCAACTTCATGCAGAACATAGCCACATACAGGAGGATAGCCTCGAGCGGATACCTGTACGAGGCCGCTGACCTAGCCTTCCTTCAATACGAGAACATCTATGCCATCTCCAATGCCGGCAACCTCGACAAGGCGAGCGCACAGAGGGTACTGGACAATGTCTCCGCATACTGCTCAAGCCTGACCCCTCCACAGCTCACCTCAAGCAACTACGAGTATGTGATAGGCGGAGAGGTGAGGCAGGCATGGAGCAAGATAAACCTGGCAGAAGCGCAGAGCTACCTCAACGCATCCAACACCACCGATGATATCGTCTTCTCGCTGCAGAGCCTGGCCCCGTCATACGCCTGGTGCAAAAGCTCGGCAGAGATGTACCGCATAGCCTCGCAGATAGGCGGCTCGCCTGTGGCGCTCTCCCAGTCTGCCAAGGCCGAAGCGCTTGCCGCAATAAACGCATCAAAGGGATCAGCAACAGCCCCACTCTATATTCAATCAGCAGAGAACCTGTACAACGAGAGCCAGTACGGAGCAGCACTCTACGGTGCGACCTATTCGGAGAGCCTGGGAAGCCCGCCTCCTCAGAACGCCAACGCCTCAGTACTTACAACTCTGATACACGCCAACGCCGCCAATTCCACATTCGGAGTCTGGCCTTCGCAATTCGCAGACAGCGCGCTCTTCAGCCTCAACCAGGCAGATGCGAAAGGAGGAAACGAAATCGGAAACATAACCTCTGCGTACACCACCTCTCTGCTTGCATTGAATCTGGCCAAGGCCAATGGCCTACTTGTAAAGGACTTCGTACCGGTCACCAACGCATTCAACTCCACTGTCAGCTCCACCTCCAATTCGACCGTCAGTTCCATTGTCAATTCTACCGCCTATCCCAGCGCAGCGGTAAATCAGGCGATAGAGGACATCTTCCAGAATCAATCTGTGAGGATAGACGACATAGACACGCAGATAACCCAGATTTATTCGCTAATGCTCATGTTCACCGCAATCATGGGCGTAATTGCGATACTGCTTCTACTTCTCCTTCTAAAGGGAAGACCAAAGCCTGCTGACTCGCAGGAAACCGGTCCGCGCAGAAGCAGGGGAAGAAGATAGGGCGTTTTGAGATGGACGCGGAGAGGAAGCAGGAGCGCGGAACGGACATCTTCTGCAGCAGCGCAATTCAGCGAGGAGTCTTCTACAGGACAAGGCACACCATGGCAGTCTGCGACCTGATGCCGGTCATGCCCGGGCATACCCTGATAATACCCATAAGGCATGTGCTCGACATAGCAGAACTGAGCGAGGAGGAGAGCGCCGATCTGATCTCGACAATAAAGAAAGTCAAATCCGTAATACTGAGACTTTACGGCGACAAGTCAAAATCCTACGACCTGACGGCGCAGGTGGGCGAGTTCTCCGGAATGAGCGTGAGGCATCTCCACTTCCACATAATCCCAAGGACCAGGGAAGACGAATACCAGCACGGCAAGAATGTCTTCGCGGCCATCGAGAAGAAGGAAAGGCTTTCCGAAGAGGAATTCGGAAAGAGGGTAGCGGCTCTGAGAAAAGAGCTAAAGTGGAACGAGTAAAATTGCCACAAGGGCAAGGGCCATTGCCGCAAGCGAGACGTTCCTAGCCAGTCCATAGAACTTCTGATCCCTCCTGAACATGAATCCTATTCCTGTATAAAGAAGCATCAGGTCGGTTGTCCCTATCATCAGGGCATAAAGAAGATTGTAGGCGAAGGGAGAGACGAAGAAGAAAAGATAGGCACTTATCAGAATGGCCACCAGATAAATCAGGAAGGCAAGCGCGGCGGAGGCCTCTATCCCTATTATCCTCGGCAGCGTCCTGAGGTTTCTCGCAACGCTGTCTCCCTTGAGGTCCCTTATCGTCCCGTGTATCTCCCTGGCGAGTCCGGACATGAATATCATGACCGAGACCATGATTATTCCGGCTCCGATATTCTGGCTGACCACATAATTGCCGAAGATGAAAGGTATGGCCATTGAAAATGCGATGTAGACGTTTCCCACGACCGCAATTCCCTTGAGCTTGTAGCTGTAAAGGATTGCGAGTGCTCCGAATACGACGGCGATGACGAAGGCGCTGAAGTTTATAAGCAGGCTCGCTGTTATCCCTATGATCAGGCTTGCGAGGGTTATGTAGACCGCATCCAGGGCCTTGAGCTCGCCGGTGACCAGCGGCCTGTTCTTCTTGTTTATCTTGTCCACCCTGAAATCGAAGTAGTCGTTTATGGCGAACGCCGCCATGCTTATGAAAATCGGGGTGATCAGACTGAGCACAAGGACCGGGAGGCTGGGAAGGCCGCCGGCAAGCAGCTCGGCTGCCAGCACCGCTATAACGAGCATTATGCTGTGCTCTATCCTTGTCAATCGGAGTACCGCCCTATAGTTCATTTCAATCCTAGCTCCTTGTTCCTTAGATATTCATCAACAATTTCCTTTGCGCCGATCTCATAGCCGATCTGGGGATGGAATCCCAGTTCCCTTTCCGATTTCGAGATATCGAAAGTCCTATCGCCAGCGATCCTGCTTATATGCTCGGGCAGCAGTTTGGGCTTTTTGCCTTTTATCCTGGCTGAAACAGTAGAGTAATGCGCCATGGACAGCGCCAGCAGCTTTGATATCTTCCTGTCGGGCTCCTTTGCGCCGAGACACCTGGCCAATATCGAAAACAGCTCCCTCTGCGTCTTCGCTTCTTTTCCTGCAACCAGATAAATCTCTCCTGCTTTCCCTCTGTCCTTGGCTAAAAGCAACGCCTGGACCAGGTCGCTGATATGTATCCACTGAATCAAATTGCCCCCGCTGCCTATTATCGGCATCCTGCCCTTTTCGAGCTGTGACAGGACAACGCCGAAACCCTCGTTAAATCCCTCCCCGTAGATGACAGGGGACCTTAATATGATGCCGCCTTTGTCTAAAACCATTTTTTCCGCGAGTATTTTTGTCCTTCCGTAGAAACTGTATGGATTGTAGGGGGTGCTTTCCCTTGCGGGGTTCTCCTTCATCCGTTTCCCATAAACCGATGTTGTAGAAAGATAGATGAATTTCTTGGCTTTTGAATGGGAGAGCATGTTCCTAGTGCCCTCCACATTAACGTTATACATGATCGTTTTCGGAGCAGGGCCATAGTCGACAATAGCTGCAAGATGATAAATGACGTCTATGTTCTCGACCGCCCTTCTGACGCATTCCGGGTCTAGGATATTCCCGTGGACTATTTCCACATCCTTCATGTAGGTTTCCTTGTCCATGGCAATTATCC
>CAZJZM010000019.1:9043-12413 GCA_964550485.1 Microcaldota archaeon
CCCCCTGCTTCAATAACGCCGCAACCAGTGGCTTTCCCACATGTCCCGTTGCGCCGGTTACCAATATCATAAAATCACCCTACTCTGCCTGACCAAGACTGCAAAGACCTTAAATGCAGTCTTATGTCTCAAGGTATTTAAACTTTGAGCTTGATAAGTATGATATAGATTAGTCCAGTGAGCTATCTCTATGTCAATAGAGCTATTTCCAAACAAACGCACTGGAGTATCGACGGTCTTAAAATGGAATACACAAGATTTGAGAAGGCTAGAATCATAGGCGCGCGAGCGCTACAGCTTGCATACGGGGCTCCTCCCCTGATCAAGATCCCTCAAGGCGTAAACGAGCCCCTGGCTCTTGCGGCCCTGGAATTCAATGAGGAGGTAATACCCATAGTGGTAGTGAGAGACAAGGAAAGGGAATAGATCTTGTGGAAGAGAAGTACGACGTTATAGTCGCAGGCGGGGGCATCGCGGGCTCATTGGCTGCCGCGGCGGCGGCAAAGGCTGGAGCGAAAGTCGTCATGCTCGATAGGAATGACTACAGCAGCGCCGGCAAGAAGACCAACTGGGGCTGGGTCTGCGGGGACGCGGTAGCAAAGAGCCATACTGATTTTATAACAAAGGAGATAGGCATGGCCTTCGGGGAGCCGGAGATCGACCTAAAGGTCGATGGAGTCTACGCGCTAAGCCCCGACCTCCAGCACAAATTCATATTCGATGGGGAGGGATACATACTTAACAGGCCTAAGCTGGCCAAGAAATTAGTCAGCCATGCCAAGAAAGAGGGGGCAGAATACGTAACCAACTTCGAAGTTGGCGGACCAATAATAGAAGACAACAAGGTGGTGGGAATCTACGGCCGCGATGAGAAGCACGCGCAGGTGAACGTGAGGTCCCTCATAGTCATAGACGCACTGGGAGTGGCGAGCATGCTCAGGAGAAAGCTTCCCGTCAATGATTACATAGGAAGGGAGGTAAGCACCGATGACATAGAATCGACCGGAAGATACATCATGAGCGTGGAGTTTGAAGGAACCGACCTCAAGTATTACGATCCAAAGAATGCGCTGATACATTTGAACCAGCAGCTTGCCCCGGGAGGATACGGCTGGGTCTTCCCGAAGAAAAACAAGAGGATAAACATAGGTCTTGGGATCGAGAAGAAATGCCTGGACATAAGGAATGAAAAGATGGGAAAGAAGGACACACTGCACTCGCTCATAGACGAATACGTAAAATGGAATCCGCTTATCAAGTCGTGGGAGCTGGATCCTGAAGACGGAAACGGAAAGGGATACTGGTCAGTCTCTGTAAGAAGGCAGCAGGACAGCCTCGTCTATCCAGGATACATGGGAGCCGGAGACAGCATGTCAATGCCCAATCCGATAAGCGCAGGAGGCATAGGCCCGGCAATGGTTTCGGGAATTCTTGCGGGGCAGGTTGCTGCCAAGGCTGTTGCCAAGAAAGAATCGGGTCTTGGATCCCTTTGGGAATACAATATGAAATACAACGATATGTATGGAAACAAGACGGCAGGGCTTGAGGTGTTCAGGGTATACCTGCAATCGCTGAACAATGACCTGATAAATTACGGGATGGCGCATTTCATAACGGAGGAGGAAGCCGTCGAATTGAGCTACGGAAGGGTTCCGGAGCTCACACTAGCAGGGACATTCAACAAGTTGCTCAGTGGAATATCCAATATAAACGCATTCAGGAATCTCCTCTACTGCGTAAGCGAGATGAAGAAGCTCAATGCCCACTATAAAAATTATCCGAAGAATCCTGCAGAGTTTGTTGCATGGAAAGCCGTTGTTGACAAGGAGATGAAGGAGGTCAAGGAGAAGTTCAAGCCCAATCCGATTTAATTTCAGTATAATCTTCGACTTTTCCCAGCGGCTTCTTGGCAAGGCTGTATATTTTGGCTTTCTTAAGATCAAAGATATTATTCCTCAGCAGAGGCGCGAATTTGGCTCCGGTCGAGAGGTCGCTTCCGGTTATCAGTTCATTGAAGGCAGGAGTTATCACCAATTTTATCCGCCTGTTATACTTTTCATAAAACTTTCTCGCGTTCTTCCCGATTCCCGCTACAGCCCAGGCTTTTTCATAGGTCCCGTTCATCATTATTGCAGGGTGGGAGTGGGCGGTTACCAGATACTTCTTCATCATCGCCTCGCCGGAAGGCATTGCATGCCCGTGCATTAGCGCAACATCCTCGAGAAGAAGTTCCTTGACGACACTCACGCTCGCATCGAGCCTCTTGACTATCTCCTCTATCCTAGGGTCGTGGTTTCCTTTTGTTATGGTGATCTGGAGTTTGCGCAGTTCATAGAAGAACCTGCTCAGTTCTTCGTACTCTTCCCTGGAGGGATAGGCCAGACTTTCCTTGACGTCTCCCATCAGGACTATGCCGGTTGCCTTCCTCTCTCTGGAGAGAAGGAGTATGCTCTGGATTAACCTCTCGGTAGCGTTCGGCATGTGCACACCGGACTTCCCTAGCACTAGGTCTCTGCCTATGTGCAGGTCTCCCACCGCAATAAGTCTCTCCTTCTTTATAAAAATTGCCGGATGGTCCGTTATGAATTCAAGATCCATGTGAAATATTTCCATGCCTAACTATTTAACGTTTTACATCCAATATAAACGGATTGTATGGCTTCAGATTCGCTAAGGATAGGCAAGATATGGGGAATAGATGTAAGCCTACACTGGACATTCATCATGCTTCTCCTCCTCTTTCTCCTTTTCTATCCCATTCGCATATTCGCAGTCATCCTGCTTCTTTTCGTCTGCGTATTCATACACGAAGGCGCGCACGCCTATACCGCACTTAGAAACAAGATGAAGGTGAAGGGCATTCTCCTTACCCCTCTCGGAGGCGCGACCACCATCGACGAGGTCGCTCTTGATTATCGGAAGGAATTCAACATCTCGATATCCGGGCCCATAATGAGCATCTTTCTTGGCGGGATATTTGGGATACTGGCAGCGATCGCCCCGTCAGGAGACATTGCTTTCATCTTCCAGGAAACATTCATACTCAACATAGCCCTTGGCTTACTCAACCTTCTGCCCGCATTCCCGCTGGACGGGGGAAGGGTCTTCAGGAGCTATCTCGAAAGGAGGCACAACCGGTTCGATGCCACAATGACAACAGTAAAACTGAGCAAGATCTTGGCTGTCGCATCAATCTTCGCATCCCTTGTTTATCTTTATTACCTGAATGCATCCCTGAGTTACAAGGCGCTGGATTTTGTGATCTTCCTCATACTCGCGGCGATCCTTTACGGAGGTGCACAGGCTGAGCGGCAGCTAACGCTGCTCAGGAGGGATACAAAAGGCCTGACCATAGACAAGGCGATAAGCA
>CAZJZM010000020.1:0-11679 GCA_964550485.1 Microcaldota archaeon
GAAACAGGTCTTAAACTTTTCAAACTTGACAAACACATAAAACATTGATATTAATGTACAATCACGAACCAGATAATTACTCCTGTCCTTTCTGTACGTTAGTTAAAGGAGGAGAGACTGAAAAGAATAAACAAGGACACATAATCTATCAAGACAAGAAAGTTATGGCCTTCGTTTCACCTCTATGGTGGATAAATAACCCAGGAAATATACTTGTAATACCAAAACAGCACGTAGAAAATATATATGACATTTCAGACGAATTGCTTGGCCAAGTCTACAAAGTCGTTAAAAAGGCCTCCATTGCTATTAAACGTACGTATAAATGCGATGGAACTTCCACAAGACAGCACAACGAGCCTGCTGGAGACCAGTTTGTTTGGCATTTCCATGTTCATGTCTATCCGAGGTATATAAACGATAGACTTTATCAGAATCACGATAGCAACAGATTTGTGGACATTAAGGAAATGATGCCTTATATCAGAAAACTTAAAAAATATCTTGCAGCGAAGAAGTTCTTAAAAGGAGATTAAGCTTTTATATCATGAAAATGACATAAAAGTCATGACACTTAGCGCGAATAGGGAAAAGGTATACGAACAAGTATGTGCAGAGATAGTAAGAACTCCCACGCCCTTAATTAAATATAGAGGCGAAACACCAAACGATAATACCATCTGGATCAAAGCAGAATATACCAACTTTTATGGCAGCCATTATGATAGGGTATACTGGAAACTATTTAGGCATTTTGAGGAGCAGGGCAAGGATCCTATTGATTGGAAGGCAGTAGAGACAACTTCCGGCTCAGGAGGCATATCATTTGCAGGTATAGGTGGGAAGTTAGGATTTGAATGCCATGTGCTTTTACCAGGAGGAGGAGAGAAAAGAAGGGAAGCTGCAATAAGACAACTGTTGAGAAGTGGGGATCACTTGCATCTGACTCCTGCAGAGCGGTATGTTAACGGATTGCCTAGGGCTATAAGTAGATTTCTAGTGGAGGCAAGAAGACGCGGGGAGAACTATCTATTTATGAATCATATGATGGGAGAAGAGGAAGGCACCAACAACGAAATAACTCTTAGAGCCTTGGAGGACATAGGTAACGAACTTTTGTCAAAGATACAAGTTGATTACTTTATACCTGCAGTTGGAAATGGATCATCTATTTTAGGACCTGGCAGAGTTTTAGCTAAAAATAAGACACATATTGTAGCGTTTGAAACTGTTCAGTCTGCAGTAGCTTATAGCTTACTATATCCTGAAAGGTACGAAGCGGAATTCAATATGGGACCTGGTATACTTTCAAGACATAGAATGCCCGGAACAAGTTTTTATGGAGTACCATGTCCACATATCTTAAATGCAATAAATACCCATCTTGTTCAAGAAGTAATTCTTGTCAGCGACCATAAGACAGATCTTGAATACTCTATTAGAACTAACGGGAAATCTGACACAACAAGACTTGTCCATTGGGATACGCCACTAATCCAAGGTTATGAAGAAGTTGGAAGGTCTACCATGGCGGGCATAAATGTTGCTTTGGAAATCGCAAAAAGACCAGAAGTTAGTGGAAAAAACCTAGTGGTAATAGGCTATGATAAAATCGATAGATACGATTCCAGATATTGAATTCGAGAACCTTAATCATAGACTTAAGTTAAAGTTTAAACTATTTAGACTTCTGGTCTTAAGAAATTTGTCCTAAGTCCTTCAATCAAATAGTAACTCATTTGAAATGAGGTTGGAGAAGCATAATCAATCTAGCCCTTTAAAGACTTCTGCTAAGGTTCATATATCTAAAAATACACCGTATTATTTAGGATACCATGACCATTCGGAGAATTGTACCGGATTCCCAGAAAACAGAACTTATGGAAAAGCTTAACATTCCCCATACTGGATTACTACTTGCAGCAGTCAGGAATGCCGAACTTCGAAGACTTTTCCCTCTTTATGTAGATCCATATGCACAAATGTTAGTTAGTAAGGAAGCAACGCGTTTATTTGAAACGATGGATCCTGCAGCCAATGATATGTTGACCGTAAGGGTAAGGTTCTTCGACGATCAGATCCTAGCTGCTGTGGATAGGGGTTTTGAGCAGTTTGTTGTCCTTGGAACTGGAATGGACACCAGACCATATCGTCAGCTTTCTTCGCCAGGCCATAACCTACCTTCTTCTATAAACTGGTTTGAGGTTGATTACCAGCATGTTCTGGAATACAAAGGAGAAATATTAAAGGAAGTGAGTTCAAATCCGCATTTGGAAAGGGTAGGCTCAGATATACGGGATTCTAAGCTATTCAACAATCTTCAAGCTCAAGGATTCGATAGAAACAAAAAAACATTTTTTATCATGGAAGGCGTCATGTCTTATCTTAAAGATGAAAAAGTCGATGCAGTAATTTGCAATATAAGCAGCATCGCAGTCGGCGGCAGCCAGATTCTTATAGATATATTTGGACAATCAGACATGCCTTCCCAGACAAATCCTGACAGAATCTATGCCCCCACTCCAAAGATCCTAAGCCTTATGCCTTTCTCCGGGACCAACAGACAGCCTCCAATACATTTATTTGATGGGCATGGCCTCAGAAACGATATAATGACTTTTAACGGCCATGAAGATGCGCATTATGGTATATTTCTATTTCCGCCGATAAGAAGCTTAGTTTTACCTCCAGACTTACTCATCTCGTGGTTTGCGCTCTACACAGTCCTCGATAAAGGCATCAAAGCTGCGCTAAGATAAGTTAACCATCTTCAGGAATTTCAATTACCTTTCATGCCAGACTTAAAACAGATTAAGATAAGAGAACATTATCGGGAGAATAATAGTTGCATCGCCGTCTATCGTGACGTATTTTGCCAACTCCTTGACCTTGCCCCATGAAACTGCTTCGGTCATCCTTGCTCCTGACAGACCTCCATCATACTGCGAGGCAGTTGTAATGTAAACAGCATAGTCAAGACCTCCCTTGAACTGGTTCCACCAGATTGTGTGGTGCTTGCTTATGCCCCCTCCAACCATCAGCGCTCCGGTCTTCTTGTTGTCAAAGGAAATGTCGCTAAGTTTCAATTCATCTCTAAGAACATTCAACTTGAAATCATGGTCCTGTGAAAAGATTGTCAGCTGGGTTCCAAAGGCTCCATCGACTATTCCAGGGCAGAAGATTGCTACGTTGTTCAGGTAGGCCTGCCTGAGTATCGAATGGGGATCCTTAATCCGCTTGCCGAATTCGAAGAGCAGCTCGCTCGGGCTGTATTCCTTCTTGTAGTCCTTCGACTTGTAGATGTCCTCCATTATCTCCTTGAAGTAATCCTCTACTGTAAGGCCGTACTCTTTGCTCTCTATGAAGATATTTCCAAGCCTGTAGATGCTCAGCTCGTGGAGCTTCCTGTCGTCCACCTCGAAGCTGCCAACACTGTACTTGCCTCCGTAGGCCTTGGCAAGATCATGGTCTAAGGTACCGCAGGTTATCATCAAAGCGTCAAAATATTTAACTGAATCTGCAATCATGCCCCGAAGTCCTGTGGATACTATGTTCGCCGTGAACGAGAAGAAGTTGTAGGACTCCTTGTCCTCCTTCATTCTTTTGAGAATGTCAATCCCGTCTATCATGTGCTGCGCTGAGAAGCCTCCGACATCCTTCATGCCGTCCATTAATTCCTTTACGGTCATGTCCTTCGTAAGCCTTATGTCCTTCACTCCCCTTTCAAGCATGTTCTTCTTGTTGTATTCAGAAGCCATTCAATCGCCAATAAACTTTACTAAGGATATCACTCTCTCTCCCTTAAGCCTTTCCCTTCCCTTGAGGTCCTCCAGTTCGATTACGAAAAGATAGCCCTCAATCCTAGCGCCAAGTTTCCGCACGAGCTTTCCCACAGTCTCGGCAGAACCTCCGGTGGCGAGCAGGTCGTCAACTACAAGCACCCTGTCGCCCTTCCCGAGCGAGTCCTCGTGCATCTCGAGCGTCGCCGTCCCGTACTCGAGCGTATAGTCCATGCTGATGGACTTGTAGGGCAGCTTTCCCTTCTTCCGTGCCGGGATGAAGCCCAGGCCTAGCGCGTAGGCCAGCGCCGAGCCGATGATGAAGCCCCGAGCCTCTATTCCAACTATATAATCCAACTTCATTGCCTTTGCTTCTTCCTTTAGGACTTCTATGCATGTCCTGAAGGCTTCCTTGTCCTTGAGCATGGGAGTGATGTCCCTGAACATTATCCCCTGTTTCGGATAGTCAGGAATGGTCCTTATCTTCGACTCAATGGCCCTTATTGCAGCTTCACGGTCCATATTTTCATCAGCGCGTATACTTTGATTCAGAATTTATATATACTTGTCAGTGCCATGATAAACGTCCGAAGCAGGGCGAACCAAACAAGCGGAACAATCCGTCAATCTATATATATCTTCGTTTTTATTACTATAATAAGTAATCTTTATGTCATTAAATCAACTGCCAAAAACCCTCGCGCTAATTCCCGATGGAAACAGGAGATGGGCCAGGTCTAACAAGTTATCCGTACTCAGCGGCTACGATAAGGGGGTCAAGAAGTTCATAAGCTTCAGCGAGTGGTGCATGCAGTACGGCATAAACAACATAGCCGTCTGGGCCTTCTCCACCGAGAACTTCAAGAGGCAGAGCGCCGAGACAAAAGCGCTCTTCGGAATCTACGAGAGAGTGGTAAACGACAGGGAGATAATAAGCAGCTTCCACAAAAACAAGACAAGGTTCAAGGTCGTAGGGAACAAGACTCTTCTTCCAGTGACTCTAAGGAAGTCCCTGGCGAAGCTCGAAAAAGAGACAAAGAACTACAAGGAGAGGGTCATAAACATGCTGATAGGCTATGGGGGAAAGGATGACATCCTTCACGCAGTTAAAAACGCAGTAAAGCACGTAAGCAACGCAGCCTCCGTAAACGAAGACACGATTCAAAAGTATCTGATATCAAGCGCAGTGCCTGAGATAGACCTGGTGATAAGGACATCGGGCGAGCGCAGGCTTTCTGGTTTCATGCCTTGGCAGACCGAGTACTCAGAACTTTATTTTTCCAAGAAGCTCTGGCCCGACTTCACCAAGAATGACCTCAAGGGCGCACTCGTCGACTACAGCAAGCGGCAGAGGCGCTTTGGGAAGTAGGCGGGCAGGGTTATGCCAGACCAAATTCGCGACGTTACTCATTTTTCACGCTACTTCAATATAGAAGCTCCGGGAAGCGCGCTTCAGGCACTTCTCTTCGTAATACTCGGATTATCTACTGGGATTATAGCAAACCTCTTCGTTCGCCTCCATTCTGGAGCCAGCCTGTATTCCTCAATTCTTTTCGGGGTGAGCCTGGGCACCATAGCAATCACAGTGCCAAGCATACTGACAGTAATCTTCATAAAAGCGATGAAGAGGAAAATGAAGCTCAAGCACGCCTTCTTTGCGGTTCTCGCAATCTCCCTCCTCTACTCATGCTTCTTCATAATAGACGCTTTGCTCTTCACCGTGCTTCACAACGTCACATTCGCCTATCTCGTATTCATACTGATCAATGCCTTCATCTACGGCTACTGGTTCCTGATAAACAGGGTGGTAATGGCGCAGAAGAGAAGCCAGGTGGTAACCGCGGCCTTCCAGCCACTGCTCAACGTCCTGCTCTTCCTGCCGTTCAGCAGGTACCTTTTCTCCACAACCGTGCCTCTCGGCACCGCCCTGATAAAGCTCTGGAGCGGCATGCTCGTCTTCATGCTCATAGGCTACGCTATACTATACATAATGGACAAGCCGGCCAAGAAGGCGCTCAAGATAAGCGGAGTGGACATCATAAGCTCGATGGTGAACCAGTGGCTCTATGATATAACAAGGGACGTCGAGCTTTTCAACGCCACCGGAACCACACGCGACGTCAATGTCGACATAATAGCGCTCAGGGGAAAAGCTGGAATACGCGCCGTATTCGTAAATCCCGACATACACTACGGGCCATTCCATGACATAGGAGGCGGCATCGCAACCGAATACATCGGGAAGGAGATAGAGGAGACGTTCGGCGCCACTCCATTCATCATGCACGGCGCTGTAAATCTGGAAGACAATCCCGTAAGCTCCACGCAGATACACAACCTATCCGGTGCGATTGTGAACAACCTGAACTCGTTTTCCAAAAACTCATTCCAGTCGGCTTACGGCTACATCTCAAAAGGCAGTGACGGGCCCTGCAATGCGATAGGCATTTCGATCGGAGATTCATGCATCCTAACCCTTACCAAGGCGCCATTGGTCACCGAGGATATAGAAAAGACCGTGGGAAGGCACCTTACCGAACTTGCCCTGAAGTATTTCAAGAATGTAACTCTTGTGGACGCGCACAATTCAAGGACCGAATCCGCAAACGCAGAGGAGCTGAGCGGCATATCTGCCGAGAGCAAGTACGTCCAAAAATATGAAAACGCCATTAGGAGAGCAGGATTAAATGTTCATAAAAAAGTCCCACTCTCCTTCGGCTCTGAAACTGAGAAGGTATCGAAGAAGCTCAAGGGAAGGGATCTCGGATGCGGCTATACAAGCGTCGGCGTCTTCGACTTCGGGGGAACGAGAATGTGCATGGTTTATTTCGATGCAAATAACATGCTTCCCAGTTTCAGGCAGGAGGTAATCGCTTACATAAAGAAGAGATTCAAGATGGATTCGGAAGTCTGCACAACAGATACCCACTCGGTAAACACCATAGCGCTTCCCGCAAGCAACGTTCTCGGCAGGGAGACAAAGCCGGCACAGATGATACCAATCCTGGAGCAGATGATAATAAGGGCGATAGGCAGCATGGAAAGGGTAAGCTACGTCCATTCAAGGGCTAAAGTAAAGGGATTCAAGGTCTGGGGCCAGGGGACCGATGACATACTGCTTGACGTCAGCAGGAAGGTGATACGCTCCGGAAAGACAACGGTGCCAATCGTCATAGCAGCAGGGTTTATAATAGCAGCATGGGTTATCTATCTAGCATAGTGGAAGAATGTTTTACCCTTTGATCCTATACGCAATCTACGCCGGCGCATTGGTGATTCTCGCATACAGGCTTGCAAAAATCACAGAGTTCCGTGAAACTGTAATATTTGCCGGAATATTAATCCTCAGCATCCTCATATTCCGATACGAGCAGACCAATGTCGCACTCCTTGTCAGCGGGGTGATAATCTTCAATGCGATAATCACTTCCTACGGAAAGAGGCGCTGCTATCTCTTCATAGCGATAGCTTTATTGTATGCCTTCCTCGCCTATCCTATCGGAGCGGCCTTTATGCTCCAATCCCTCTTCCTCGGAATGCTGAGCGGATCAAACATAAGGCAGGAGAAAGCCAAGTCCACCCACAAGGGAAACGAACTGTCTAGAAACGCGGTTCAATTAATGGCAGGAATATTCCTCATAGCTATCTTTTACTTCCTGACGGAAAACATTGCAGATGCGATACTCTTCTGGTTTGTAATAATAGGATCGCTACTGGGAAACTACGCACTGAGCAGGAAATCCGGGAAACTCGCAAAAGTACTATACAGTTTTGAGAGACACGATACCATTCTCGGCTCAGGTGCCAGATGGCTAGCCATAGGTGCGCTTGTGGCGGCATCCTTTCTGACCCGGAATGCGATAATAGCAGTCTTCTCCGCAATTTTCCTTGCCGATTCATTTTCCACCCTTGTCGGCGTAAACCTAAGGACTCCGAAATTGCCGTACAACAGCAGAAAGAGTGTAGGCGGAACCCTCGCGTATTTCTTCACTGTGTTGATAGTCTCCTATTTCTTCATAGGTCCAATAGCAGTGTTCTTGGCAATAGTCGCAGCGTTACTGGAGAGCCAGCCATTTCATATAGATGACAACTTCGATGTGGCCTTTGCAATGGCGGTCCTGTTCATAGTGCTTGCGTATTTTGGAATAGTAGCGCTGTGATCACAGACAACTAACTAAGTCCAAGAGCTCTTTCTTGAGATGTTAATACAGCATCCCACATCCTGCTTGTGGCTTTATGTCTATTATTTCTCCATACTATCCGAAGATCTCCTACCACTTCCCTTCTAACATCTTCAGGATTACGGTCTCCACTCCTCATCTTGTTCTCGGCAAGGGCTTCGATTAGCATCACGACGTGATCCCCTCTCTTTAGCTTTTCCATAACAGTTTGACCCCAAGTAACATCATGATCCATGGCGATTCTGTCATGATCGCTAGTAATTGCATCTAGCAGAGACCGCGGCGTCAGTTTTCCTCTTCCACTTCTTAGCAGGGTGGAAAACGCATCAGCCCTATCTTTTCCCACAATAACAACTTGTTTCATAAAAACCAGAACAGAGTTGCCACTGATAATATTTTAAGCCTTTTGCCTAGGATCCATCCCCAACGAAGTTCGCTAAGATAAAATTAGACTCTTCTTCCCCTTCTGCCTCCTGGCCTCTTGGTGGTGTCGGTAGGCATCGGCGTTACGTCTTCTATTGCTCCTATTCTGAATCCGCTTCTTGCAAGCGCCCTTACCACTGCCTGGGCTCCGTGTCCAGGAGTCTTTGAGCCGTGGCCTCCTGTTGCCCTTATCTTGATGTTGATGTGAGTTATTCCCTTCTCAAGTGCGATTGCCGAGACCCTATAGGCTGCCTGTGTTGCTGCGAACGGAGATCCCTCCTCGTGGTCCGCCTCAACCACCATACCTCCGCTTCCCACTGCTACCGTCTCAGCTCCTGAAAGATCCGTAAGCGTGATTATCGTGTTGTTCTTCGATGAAAAGATGTGGGCTACGCCCCATCTCGTTCCCTTGGGCTTAATCTTTTCCTGCACCGCCGCGACTTCTGTCTCGTAGCTAAGCTCCCCCTTCCTTACTTGCTCGTCCTTCTCGGACTTCTGCAGCTTCTTCCCGCTTCCGGCTGCCGGTTTGTTTGTGGGTGCTTTTGCCATTCAATCACTCCGCTGTCCCTTCCGCAGGCTTTACTGCAGGCGTTGCTGCGGTAGCTTCAGTTCCTAGCGCAGTCGGAGACGGCGTGTCTCCGGGCTGGACTATGTTAATCGGCTTGAAATACGTGATCATACTCTCCTCGCTCTTGCTTACCATATAGCCCGGCGACTTGGCTCTCTTGCCGTTTATCGCTATGAAGCCATGGGTTACGAGCTGCCTAGCCTGCCTCGCCGTCTTCGCAAGGCCCTTCCTGAGCACTATACTCTGGAGCCTTCTATCAAGGACGTTCTGAGGCGTTATCTCAAGAAGGTCGTCCAGTATCGCCCCGTCCTTTACCATTCCGTACCTTGACAATCTTGAAATGAGCTCTTTTCCGGTGGCCTCGTTTATCCTTCCCGAAAGAACAGCTCTCACATTTCTCCTTATCCTCCTTATCTCGCTGGTCGCCCTCCAGAGCTCGTTCAGGTTCTTTAGGCCGTAATCGTCGCGTATCTTGTGCTCCTGGTCGATTCTCTCCTTATTCCACATCATCGAAGGCTTCTGGACCTTTTTTCTATTTCTTCGCGGGGCTCCCATACTATCACTTCTTCTTGTCCTCTGCTGTTCCAGCCTTCTGCGCGTCCTTCAGCTGCGCCTGGGCCGCCTTCTTCATGACTCCGATGGTCGCACCCGTTCTTCCCGTAGATCTCGTCCTCTGTCCCCTTACCTTCTGTCCATACTGGTGCCTGTGCCCTACCCATGTCTGAATCTTGATCATCTGGTCTATGTCTTGCCTTACCTTTACCGAGAGGTCCACTCCCACGACGTGCATGTCCTCGCCTGTCTCGGAGTCTTTCCTCCTGTTGAGCATGAATCTTGGAATGTTCTTAAGCTTCTGTGGCTCCTTTATCATGGCGTCCAATTGCGCAACCTGCGGGTCGCTCAGATCCTTCAGAAGCGTATCCTGGCTGATTTTGTATTCATTCTCATAGGACATCGCTATGGCCCTTGCCATGCTGTAGCCTATGCCCTTTATCTGCATGAGCGCCCGGACAAGCCTGAAGTTGCCGTTGATGTCTCGGCCCGCTATCCTTATGATGCTTGTCGCACCCTCATGCTTACCTTTTTCCTGCTTGTCAGCCATAAAATGCACATTAGCTTCAGTATTAACGCTGTAGATAATAGGATAGTATATCTGTCAGAAATGTCTTAAATACCTTTGCATCAAGCGAGCTTTGTGTATAAAGTCGTTCCTGTGTATAAAGTCAGGGGTCTGTGTAAAAAGTCCCGAATTTGGCGCGCCTTGTGTAGTAAATGCCGTCTGTGAATAATAATCATCATTCGTTGAAAGAAGTCTAATGCCTGTGGGCTCTTATAAAATCCCTCACGTCCACTGCGATCTTCGGGACTAAGGAAATTCCTACTACCGCCGCAGTTGCGGCAATGATCCTTTTTTGTTCCCACCTCAGGCCGAGTAAATAAGCACCAATCGATACCGTACAAAACCCAAATACGATATCCCGCCTCATGGCTTTCAGGTAAGGCTCCATATTCCTAATTATGTTGGTTTTATTCACGCTCCACGCCTCCGGAATCCGAGCCCTTCAGGCTGGCAATGGCTGAGGTCATGTCCTTCGAATTGACTATCGCCGTTCCGGCCACCAGCTCATCGGCACCCGCCTCGACAGCTAGCCTTCCCGTATCCGCCTTTATGCCTCCATCCACCGCTATGACCGTTTTCAATCCCTTTTCGTCTATGTATCTCCTAGCCTCGCCTATCTTCCCGAGGCATTCGGAGATGAAAGCCTGCCCGCCGAACCCGGGGCTCACCGTCATCACAAGCAGTTGGTCAGCCTCCGCCAGGAATTCCAGCGCTCCGTGAAGCCCTGTTTCAGGGCTCAGAGCCAGTCCCGCCTTCATGCCCTTCGCCTTTATCCTGGCAATGGTGTCAGCTATGTTGCAATGGACCTCCATGTGTATTATGAGCATGTCGGCTCCGGCCTCAGCAAAGCGCTCGACGTACATGTCTGGATTTTCGATCATCAGATGGACTTCCAGCGGCAGCTTGGTCAGTTTTCGTATGGACTTGACGACAACAGGCCCGAAGGTTATGTTCCTTACAAAATGCCCGTCCATTACATCCAGATGCAAAGAGTCCGCACCTGCCCTTTCAAGCTCCACGATCAGTTTGCCCAGATTGGAAAAGTCAGCCGACAATATCGAGGGAGAGATCCTTATCTTCTTCATAAAATGCCCATATTTATTATATTTTATGCACCAAGATTATTAAAGAATGGTAGATGGGGAGGCACATGTGTTCAAAATGCGTATCTGAAAAACCATGCGCATGCAAGTGCCTGGAGCATCTGGCAGTAGTCCAGGGGGAGTTTTACCCCTTCGAAATCATAAAGACAACCTGCGATGACTGCGAACACACTATCTTTCCAGACAACAAATAATTTCCTGCACCTTATCCTAAAGCCCTAAAGTAAGGCATATAAACTACCACATCGCATTCACAACGGTAGTAAAATGAAAACAGTCGATGTTTCCGTAAAAAGCAGTCCAAGTGCTTCACGGATAGAATTATTCGTGAGATTTGTCTGGTGGATACCTGTAATAGTCGTTCTCTTTCTGTTCGGTATCTTGGCTGGAATCTGTCTGGTTATCCTCTGGTTCTGCATACTTATAACTGGAAAAAGAAATGACGGGTTAGTCGACGTAATTAGGAAGTACTTCTTCTACGTGACAAAGATACACGCGTACTTCA
>CAZJZM010000021.1:0-11005 GCA_964550485.1 Microcaldota archaeon
ACGAGAAGGCCAGCATTACGGACGGCAAGCGCATACTGGTGGACGGGCTCTGGCCAAGGGGGGTTAGGAAAAGCAC
The DNA here is from genome assembly GCA_964550485.1 of Microcaldota archaeon. Taxonomy (GTDB): domain Archaea; phylum Micrarchaeota; class Micrarchaeia; order Micrarchaeales; family CABMGC01; genus JAJZIZ01. The sequence goes on from CAZJZM010000021.1 coordinate 77, forward strand.
TTCCAACATAGACTTCTGGATGAAGGAGATAGCGCCCAGCGAGAAGCTCAGGCACTGGTTCAGCCACGATCCGAAAAAATGGATGACGTTCAAGAAGAGGTACTGGAACGAGCTGAAGGAAGGCGGCGCGTTCAAGGCTCTCCAGGAAAAGATAAGGAGTGAGGACGTTACGCTTGTGTATGCGGCAAGCGACGAGAAAAAGAATAACGCGGCTGCGTTGGCAGGATTCTTGAAAGCGCATCCTCCTAAACCGATTAAGGTGGATATCAGAAAGAAAGTTGCAGAAGATCTGGAGAGGGAACTCCAAAGTGTCAATGTGTTCTGAATGCAATTGAATTGTCATTCCTGAAAAATTCGTACTCCGTTTGCTTCGCACTCTTTGATAAGATCTCTGTCAAATGTAAATAATTGCATCGATCTCTCTTTTGCAACTGCTAGGATAAGCTTGTCATTGAAGCGCTTGAAAGAAATCGAATTTTCTTTCATTACCATTTTACACGCAGTTTGGAGGTTTGCGGAAGTTATGCCAATGACCCCGTATGTATCCAAGACTTCTTCTATCTTCTCATTTACCATTTCTTTGCTTAATTTAAGACGGTCCAGGACGTATGCTAACTCTTCTACAACTACGCTTGGTAAAAATCCGCGTTCTATCTTTTTGATTCCGGTTTCTGCCCTTTGATGAAACTCGGAATCAAGTAATATGTAGTCGACTAATACACTTGTGTCTATTAGGCTCTCCATTTAGTCCCCTCAGTCCATCCTTCTCCTATTGTTTCTTCTATCTCTTTTTCGGTTATACGTCTACCTAGCTTTATTGGTTTAATATGTATTTTCCTTCCGGTGTTTTTAGATTCGCCTTTCAGTTTACTATTTATAAGCAAGGAAAGTTTTCTGGTGCTTCCGTATTCTCGCACGGATTCATCTACGAGTTGTCTGTATAGAGCATCTTCCAAAATTATTGTTGTCTTGACCATGTTTATATTATACCATATAAACATATATAAATTTAACGTTTAAAGGACTAATTTAGGTTGATGCGACATTTGTTATCACATTTAAATAACAGTGTAGAGAGAGAAAAAGAGATTTGAAAAAGTTAGGCTAGTTCGATCTTCTTTATCTCGAGCTTTGCTATCTCTCCGATGTTGTTTACCTTCTTTATGCACTCGTTCTGGAAGCTGTTGTCTATTATGTCCTTTATCAGCTGACCGGCTTCCCTGCTCGCCGCGTATTCTTTTGCCGTCCTTGAGACCTCGCTTCTTATGGCCTTCTTCTTCGTGGTGGTGATCTTGTTCCTTGTGACCACGAGGAGTTTGAGTATGATGCCCCTTCCCTTGCTGTCCTTCAGATTGTCCACTGTGTAGATAGCGCTGCTGTGCCTCTTGACCAGGGAATGAAGGTAGCTGTAGGTCTGCTCCAGATACTGGAGTTCGGTGTGCGCGGCGTTGCCGTTAACGTCTACGACCTTTAGACCCACTATCATGAAAGAGTGCTCCATCCTGTTTGTTATCCAGGACATACTCGATTTTATTATTCTGCCCATCATCCTGCTGTCATCGTCAGCCGGCATCTCGCCGATGACGTTGGTACCCAGCAACTCCGGAGGGTAGACGTTGAACCACTTCTTTTCCTTCCATTTCTCCATTCCTTTCGTTGTCGCCATAAATATCAACCCTTGATGATCAGCGCCGCCTGCTCGTGGTCGTATTTCCAGTCCTTTGGCAGGGTGCCGACCTTCTTGTAGTACTTGCTCAGCCTCCAGATCTTCGATTCCGTCCTTACGAGCCTTGTCCTGTTGTGTATGTCCTGCTTATTCGAACTCAAATGTTTTCTAAGCCCTACTGCTTTCTTCATTAGACTTAACAAATCTGCAGGTAATTCCCTTGAGAGCCCTTTCTCATTCATTATCTCCACAAGCCTCTTTCCCATGACCTGCCTTATGTAGGGCACTCCGTGCTTGTCCTTGAGGTACTGGCCTATTATCTCCGGGCCTAGCCCCTGTTTCGAGTAGCCTTCTATTATCTTTTCTATCTCCTCCTTGGAGAGCTTCGCTTCCGTCGGAGCTATGCCTATCTCTACGTCTGGCTTTCTCGACTTCGACTTTCCATGTTTTCCAGTATGCATTCTTGCCATTATTACACTCAGGTTAGATGAATATTTAAGAAGAGAAAATCGCTGAAGGATATCTCTGTTCTTATATTATTAACAAGAATATTTATAAGGATGTTGCTTTGCCCAGTCTTCGGCGGTGCGCCTGGTTATTGCATTTTCTGCGTGTCCGTTGCCTCGTTGCGGTTTCCTAAATAAGAGCTAAGAACGACAGTCTAAGTTTACTAGACACCCGGAGGGGCTGGCTGATTGGCAGCAGTCCACCAAGGAGGGCAGGCACCAGAAGTGCAAGAATACCAGCTGATTGGGGTTACGCAGCTATCCTCGGCATTATTACTGTACCAGCAGCTGAGGGGGCTGCCTGCGGAGGTACCTGTTGGAGCTGATGCTCCGTAATTCCAACTGGAAGAAGACCAGTAATAGAAGCCACTTGGGGTTACACAGCCATAGGCACCATAAATCTGGTTCCACCAGCAACTGAGTGGACTGCCCGCTGCTGTGCCAGTGGGCGCGGGCATTTCGTAGCTATACCAAGCACCTGAGGTATAGAAATATAGACCGCTAGGAGTTACGCAAAATGGACCATTGGCGCAGCTGAGGGGGCTGCCCGCAGACGTGCCTGGAGGCGCTGAAGCGTAGTATGTCCAGGCGCCGCCAGCGAATTCATAATAGCCGCTGGTGGTTATGCAAGTATCTGCACCCAGACCAGTATTGGACCAGCAGCTGAGGGGGCTGCCCGCAACTGTGTTAGTTGGAGCTGAGGCATAGTACACCCAAGCGCCGCCTGTGAGTTTATAAAAACCGTTGGTGGTTACGCAGACATTTGTACTCAGGACATTACTATTCCAGCAGCTGAGAGGATTGCCGGTAGAAGAGCCTGCGGATATGCCTGGAGGGGCGGAAGTTAGGGTTTGCCAGGTTTCTGGATTCCCATTGTAGTAATAGGTACCGCTGAGAGTTACACAGATATCGTTGGCAGTATATGGGGAAACGGACCAGCAGCTAAGTGGAGGAGTCTGTTGGAAGTTTGCTGTTTCAATAGTATTAGAAGTTATTATAACATTCGCGATGGCGTTTGTTCCAGAATAACAGTTTGTTCCCGAACATGTCCATCCCGTAAAAACATTGCTGCCGATTGGAGTTGCAGATATCGGTACTGTGTTTCCAGGAATGACATTCTCGCTGCCTGGAGAGACTGTTCCTCCATTTGATGGAACTGCGTTTTCTGTGAATGAGTATATTTTTTGCTGGAAGTTTGCTGTCTCAATTGTATTGGAAGTTATCACTATGCTTGCGGTGTTGCTTGTTCCAGAGTTGCAGTTTGTTCCCGAACAGGTCCAGTGGGTAAAGACATTGCTGCCGATTGGAGTTGCAGATATCAAAATTGTGTTTCCGGAGATGACGTTCTCGCTGCCCGGAGAGAAGGTTCCGCTTGTTGAGGGGATGGCGTTTTCTGTGAATAAGTATATCGCGTTGAATGTGGCTGTTTCCACAGTGTTTGAGGTTATCGTTATGCTTGCGGTGTTGCTTGTTCCAGAGTTGCAGTTTGTTCCCGAACAGGTCCAATAGTTGAAGACATATCCTGTGTTGGAGGTTGCTGAAATTGAAACTGTATTTCCAGACATTACATTCTCGCTGCCTGGAGAGACAGTTCCTCCTGTCGGAGGATTTGCGGATTCAGTCAATAAATAAATGAGGTGTGCAAAGTTAGCGGTCTCCACCGTATTTGAGCTTATTATAATGTTTGCGACTGAGTTTGATCCTGAATAGCAGTTGGTTCCTGTGCAGGTCCAACCGTTGAAGGCATAGTTTGGATTTGTAATCTCCGAAAACTGGACTGGATTTCCGGCAAGGTAGCTGCCACTCCCTGGAGAGACTGTTCCTCCTGTCGAGAGGACCGCATTTCCGGTGAATGAGTAGTGGAGGGGCGCTGCGGTGTTTATAATAAGGGATTGGGTGCAGCCGATAGCGTTTGCCGTAATGAGAGTGTTGCCTTGCGCAGAGCCAGAGGCGAGGGTAACGGTATTTCCATTGGAGTCGGTGTTCGAGAACGGAGGCGACAAGCTGACTGTTATTGGATTATTTGAAGTGAAGTCGACTGTAACTCCGGCAACATTTATGTTTGAGATCTTGACGTTGGCAGTCAGCCGATCGCCGACGCCGGAAAGAGAGATTGAGCATCCTGGCGGTGGTATCAGTGACGAAATCGGCGCCGAGAAAGTTCCACCGTAGGTCTGTGGAACGGGAGAAGCACAACCCGTCTGTGTCGGTTGCGTGCAGACGGTTGTAGATAGGTAGATGTTGCCGTTTGAAATCTGTTTGGCTGTTATCGTCTGGCTGAATGTTATTATGCATTCGAGTATTCCTCCTGGAAGGATGAAGTTGGGGGCGCATGTGCCTCCGAACGAGCCAACGCCAGTTATGTTGATGGTGGCGGAGGGATTTTCTATCGCATATTGCTGTGAATTCGAAAGAAGGAACACAGCGCTTGTGGTCAATGAATTTGAACCTATTGTCATCGCCTTGCAGGTCACGTATCCCTGGAAGCTGCACTGGGTTGGTACCGTAGTGGATGTGAAAGTCAAGAAGGCGTAAATAAGCACAACGGTAATGGTAATGAATAGGATTGCGAAACCATAGATCGAAAGGAACTCGATTGCAGATTGCGCATGCTCCACTAGACGCCTTGAATCTGGAATTTTTGATGATTCCCGTTTGGCGTGCCTCTTAACCATGTTAATCGATAGTGAATATGAATTTAAAAAGATTCTGTTCTGATCATGTTTATATGCCATAGCCGCTTTGTCTTTATCTCGTTTGCATTTTAGGATAAATTCCAACTTTTAGTAGTTTTCATTGGAGGGCTTGGCTTTTTTCAACTCGATTTATAGAATTTCTTAAGTGTGTTCGTTTAACGTCCACTCCCATTAAGTTTGTTTATAAAGCGGTAGTGCGATTGAGTATGTGATTTTATGTCAGAAACGACTAGAATTAGAACAGATGGAAACCGACCAGATGCGGCTTTTAGGGTTATTGCGGTGCGCCCTACAGGGACTGGAGGAGTTATACATTTTGGCTCGTCAGGGCCGCGTGTAGTGATTAGAGGAGGACAACAGTTCGTTCAGCCAGAAACTGAAGAGGTTGGGACTGAAGGTCCCAAAGCAGTAGTAAGAGGTAGCGAGACTCTTTCTGGTCCCGAGACTCTCCTTGGCGATCTTCGTAGAGGCCCTACTGCAGAAGAAAAGGGAAAGTAAGGAGAAATAACTAATTATTTAGAAATAATTATTTTTATGTCAGTTCCAGGGATTTCTTCTCTGGCTTTTCCTTTAATTATTTTCTTTATGTTCATGGCTCCTGCTATCTCCTTTTCGCCTTCTTCGGGGCATCCTTCGATTATTACTTCCTTTAGTTCCGCATTCAGTGCCAGCCCGTTGGTGTGCTTCCATTGCCTAATGAACACTATCGCCTTGCAGATCTCGTTTCCAGTTTCAAGGCTCTGCTTGTCGTAAATCTTTTCGTCAAACTTGGGCCATTCTGAGAGGTGTATCGAACTCTCCGATTTGCTGTTCTTGTACAGGTTTAGATATATCTCTTCGGTGACGTACGGCAAGAACGGCGCCAACATCTTTATAACTGATAAAAAGACAGTGTTGAGTGCATAATTCGCGCTCTTGTCATTGTTGTAGATCCTGTATTTTATGAACTCGAGGTAATTGTCGCAGAAATGCCAGAAGAATTCCTCAACTACCCTCTTCGCTCCTGAGTAGTTGTAATCCTCGAACATTTCTGTTGCCTGATTGATAGTCTCCATAAGCCTTGAGAATATCCATTTATCCATCACATTTGAGAGTTCCTTTTTCTCCGTCTTGTTACTTGAGACGAACTTTGCAACGTTCCAGAGCTTGTTGACCAGCCTTGCTCCGGAGACTACCTCCTTCTCCTGGAATGATGCGTCCTCGCCGAGTTTTGCTGAGCTGGCCCAGTATCTTAGAGAATCCGCACCGTATTTCTCGACTATTGGTATCGGTTCTATGGCGTTCCCCGCGGACTTGTGTATCGGCTTGCCGTGCGAATCAAGTCCATACCCGGAAATCATTGCGTCTGTCCAGGGCAGTTTTCCGGTGTGAAGGTAGCACTTTACTATGGTCGTGAAAAGCCAGAACGAGATTATGTCATGTGCCTGAGGCCTCAACGCCATCGGGTATATTTCAGCTATCTCGCCTTCAAGGCCCCATCTCCTGTTTATCAGAGGAGTGAGGGAGGAAGTGGCCCAGGTATCGAAGATGTCAGATTCCGGAATGAATTCGGAAGAGCCGCATTTTGGACACTTCTTTCTGGGCTTGTCTTTAAGTGGATTCACTGGGAGGTCCTCCCTTTCGGGAAATATCGGCTCATCGCATTTTTTACAGTACCATAATGGAAGTGGAATGCCGAAGTACCTCTGCCTCGATACACACCAGTCCCATTGTAAGCCGTTTACCCAGTTCTCGTACCTGATGCGCATGTGCTCGGGATGCCATTTTAGCTGCTTGCCAAGCTTCAGGAGCTCGTCCTTCATGTCCAGGTACCTTATGTACCACTGCTTCTTCACTATGAACTCTATCTCGGTTTTGCATCTTTCATGGACGTTAACCGCGTGCTCGATCTCCTTCTCTTCCAGGAGCTCGCCGCTCTTCCTAAGCTCTTCGATTATTGCTGCCCTTGCTTCCTTTATCTTCATACCCTTGAAATGTTCATGGGTCATCTGGCCTTTCTCGTTTATAACTATCCTTAGGGGGAGATTGTAGGCCTTGTACCACTCTATGTCAGTTACGTCTCCGAAGGTGCAGCACATCACAATTCCGGTGCCCTTCTCCAGATTGACCCTCTTGTCAAGCTTGATTTCCACTTCCTGCCCAAAGATGGGCACCTTTACCTTCTTTCCGGCAAGCTTTGCGTTCTTCTTGTCTTCAGGGTTTATGAATATCGCAACGCAGGCGGGCAGCATCTCTGGCCTTGTTGTTGCTATCACCACACCAGGCGCGAACCTTATCTTGACGAATTTTGACTTTAGGTTCTTGTCCTCCAGTTCCATCTGCGAAAGCGCGGTCTTGTCTTTGGGACACCAGATAGTAGGAGTCTCTTTTCTGTAGACCTTTCCCATCCTGTTTAGCTCGAGGAATGAATATTGTGATATTTTTTGCACGTCCTTGCTTATTGTGGTGTAATAATGCTTCCAGTCAACTGAGATTCCCAGCCTTTTCCAGATTTCAATGTACATCTTTTCGTAGTCCTTTATTGTTGTTTCAACGAGCTCTATGAACTTCTCCCTACCGACATACTCGGCGGTTATGTCGTTCTGCTTCTCAACAAGAAGCTCTGTGGGAATGCCGTTGTTGTCAAGGCCGAAGGGATAGAAGATCGAGTGGCCGCTCATTCTTTTGTATCTTGCCACAAAATCCGCTTGCGAATAGGAAAAAACATGTCCGACATGGATGAATCCGGAAATTGTTGGTGGAGGAGTGTCTATCGCATAGACTTTTTTGCTCCCAGGCTTGAAGTCGTAGGTCTTGTTGTCTTTCCAGTACTTGGATATTCTCTCCTCTGCTTCTTTGGGATTGTACCTATCGTCCATGACTCTTTATTGCCTTGAACAGGTATATAAATTTTCTCAGCGGACTCAGGTGAAATGCAATTAGTAAAGTGAGACTATTTCCCGATATTTCAGAGTTTTAGAAACCTTTCCAGCAATAGGTATTCTGTTTCCGCACTTTTTGCATCCGTTTTCCGCATTGAGAAGCCATTTTGTTATTGAAAAACCGTCGCGCTCTATGGCAAGGGAATTGCACTCGGGGCAGTAGGTGTTTCCCTTGGTGGTTCCGGGCACATTGCCAATGTAAACGTACCTCAGGCCGTTCTTCTTTGCTATCTCGTAGTGCTTCTTGAGGGTCCCGTATGGAGTTGGTATCGAATCGAGCATTTTGTAGTCAGGATGGAAGCGCGTGAACTGGATGGGTGCGTCTGGTCCCACATTTTTGAATACCCATTTTGTCAGATCATCACAGGCTTCAAGCGATTCGCCCACATCAGGTATTATCAGATCCGTGAACTCGAGATGGATGCCTGCTTCCTTCATGGCGAGTATTGCCTCCTTTATCGGCTCGCTTGAGAAGACGGTTTCGTACTTGTTTGTGAATTTCTGCTCCGCATTTCCCTTGAAGTTGACAACGGCTGCATCTATGAGACCCTTCATCTGTCCGACTGCCTCTTTTGTCATGAAGCCGTTGGTCACGAAGAGGTTGTAAAGTCCGTGCTTGTGTGCTATTCTTGCCGTATCCAATGCATATTCCATGAAGATTGTAGGTTCATTATAGGTGAAAGCTATACCCTGGGCAGAATTCTCTAAAGCCATCTCAACTATTCTTTTGGGAGACAGTTCCACTCCAGCTATCTCCTTCTCCTTCGAGATGTTATGGTTCTGACAGAAGGAGCAGCCCCAATTGCAGGATGAGGTTCCTATGCCGAACACGTAGCTTCCCGGATGGAAATGATTGAAAGGCTTCTTTTCTATTGGATCGAGCTGGACAGCGGATGCGATTCCGTATGTCACCAGCTTGAGCTTGCCGCTTATGTTCTGCCGGACAAAGCAGAAGCCCTTCGATCCTTCAGGAATCTTGCATCTCCTGGCGCAGGCTATGCATTCGACTTTTTTGTCTGCGAATTTGTTGTATAGGATAGCGTCCTTGATCATGGTTGCATTATGCGCTTTTTAGGTATTTATCTCTATCTCCAAATTTGAGATCTGAATAAAGAAGATAACATCTTAGATTTTCTTATTTGCCCGTATTATGAGATAGGCTTATTCTTTTTGGAAGTGATGCGTATATGCTATTTATGAACTTCTTTTGTTCACTACTCCATTCTTTATTATTCTTGCTCTTAAGGAATTTTGCATAAAGTTCTATAAACCTAAGATTATCCTCGAGGTTTCTTTCCTTTATTTCTTTAAGTTCTCTAAGAAATTTCTTTCTATTCATATATTCAATCCATCTTTATTCGTAGAACTTTCTCTGTGATGTTTGTGTTTACACCGAACATATTTATATAAGAATGTAGTTTATCTTTATCAAGATATCGTTCAAGAACATCGTACAGATGTTTCGCATCCAGGTAGTCTTTTTCGCTGCCTAGAAATAACTTGAAGGCTATCTGTGGTTCTAGTTCTGCTATATTCAGTTCAATGTTTCCAAGTTTAACTTTGATCTTACTCCGAAACGTCATTCTGTCTATTTCTTTCTTAGGCAATTTCATTTCAAAATTGGGAATGAACTTTCCTTCTTCTGCAATCCGGATAGATATGCCTTCCTTTAGAAATTCGTATGCTTCTTCCTTGTCTCCTGCGTTTATCATATAAAAACCATTTTTACTCAATTTATCGCAGAATTTATAGAAAGCTTCTTTGCTGGGTTCGATGAACATGTCTACATCTTCAGTGGCTCTAGACCTTCCGAATAGTATGGCTATGTATCCGCTCATTATTACGTAGTCGAAGTTGATTAGATTAACTATTTTTATTACTTCTTTATCAAGCGTGTTAAGCTCCTTGTCTTTCAGTATGATGGTTTTGTCCTTGATTAAGATTTCCATAAAACCCACTTATTGATAAAATGTACAAGTTTAATACATTGACTGTTAGCAACAATTAGGTATTATCCCCACATCTCAGCCTTTATGCTCTTTTCTTCCACTCCCAGGCTTGTCAGCGCCTCCTTGCAGGCCTTTACAAAGGCAGGAGGGCCGCAGATGTAGCTTGTCCTTTCCTTTAGGTCTGGAACGTTCTTTGCAATCATGGCTGCGTCCACATGCCCTGTAGTGCCGGTCCATCCGTCTCCAGATTGAGGTCTTGTCACTGTTATGTCAAGCCGGAATTTTGGATCCTTTAGATACTCGTCCAGTTCATCTTTGTATATCAACTCGTTCGGAAATTTGGTACTGTAGATCATGTTGGTGTCGATTCCTGCATTAAGTTGTTTTGCGTACCTGAGCATCGACATGAAAGGTGCAATTCCCGTGCCTCCCGCCAGAAAGAGGAATTTCTCTCCGGAGTTTATCTCGAACTTGAACTGGCCGTATGGCGCTGAAATTGAATAGAGATCGCCAACCTTTGCGACTTCAAGCTTGGAGGTGAGTTTGCCGTGTATTAGGGCTATAATGAACTCCAGTTCCGGTGAGGGTGGCGAGTTTGCTATCGAGAATGCCCTTGCTATAGCTTCGCCTGTGGAGGGATCCTTGTACTGGAGCATGGCAAACATGCCCGGAGTGAAGTCGATTGGGGCGCCGTCCTGGGCTCTGAAGACAAACGAGGAGACTGTGGAAGTGAGCTTTTTGATCTCTGTAAGCAAATAGGACTTGTTAAGTATCATCCGAAGCACGCTTATTCATGATTAGGAAAAGTATTTGTGCATTGCGTAGGAAGCGATTGGCAGTCATGCGCCGCTTTTTGCGCCAGTTGCCGATTCCGCCATCTTCTCGTGCTTCTCGAAGGACTTGACTATCTCCTTTAGCTTGGGATTTATGTTATATCCGAGATCGTAGCCGCGCTCCGTGCGTATGTGCGTGGGCTGAAGAACGTTGAGATGCATTGAAAGATTCCTGAGCGTTAGTATGAGGGTCTTCCTGGTGAAGCTCTTTCCCAGCATGGTGTACAACTCCCTTGTTGTCCTCGGGGATTTTACCATTAGCAGCTTCAGAACCGCGTAGTTTGGCTTGCTTAGGAGCTTCCTCATCAGCCAGATTTCGTCCTCTTCCTTCGTTCTTTTTGACATTGGTGCAACCATA
>CAZJZM010000022.1:0-10886 GCA_964550485.1 Microcaldota archaeon
TTCTACTACCTTCTTGCCCTCGTCTCCGAGAATCTTGTTTATAGTCTCCTCGCTTGCGTCCTCCTGGCTTTTCATTACCGCGATTATATCGGCATAGCTGTCCTGGTTGGTTGTCTTGACCTCCGGGAAATAGATTCCGTACCATTCCTCCATCCTCTCGTATATTATGCCCTTGATCTTGTCTATCTCCTTGTAGGTGTTTATCGCCTGCATAATCGGATGATCCATTGACGAATAGGCCTCGCTCACGGTGGCCCTTGACTGCGCAATCAGCCTTTTTCTCTTCTCGTCTCTGCTCTCCTTCAATGAAACACCGGATTATAATTGGTGTGGATAATTATATGAATATTGGCAACATATGATTATTTGCTTAAAATGGGATTTCATGGCGACCAACAAGAAAAATGATCAACCGGGTTTTTTGAAAGAGGGCGGTTGGATTCCGATAAAAACAGGATTTCCGATTAATATGATGGCAAGCATAGAGAGCGGGCAGCCCCTCACCTTCCACTCTGTTTACAAGATAAACGACGGCATGGCCCACGTAAGCTACGTCACCAGAAAAGGGGCCATCGAGATCCAGTATCCCGAGGGAAACCCGGTGACCGCGCTGAGATACAGGCACCATGGCGACTACACCGCGGCGTCCGCTGGGCTGGAGGTCAGGAAGAGGCTCGGCCTTGATGACGACATGGCGCTGATATACAAGAGGATAAACACCGACAAGCACATGAATGACGCGATACGCGAGCACTACGGCATGAGAGTCACCGAGAACGAGCCGTGGGAGACAACCCTCTGCTTCGTAATCTCGCAATTCAACAACATCAAGAGGACCGAGAGGATAGTGAGGAACCTTGTGAATAGGTACGGCAGGGAGATGGAGACCGCACAACATTTGACAAGGCTCTTTCCGGATCCCGAAACCATCGCCAACGCCAGCGTGGAGGAACTCCGCGAGTGCGGACTGGGCTTCAGGGCCAAATACATAAAAAGCATAGCGACGGCGGTATCCGGGGGGATGGACCTCGGTAGCCTGGGCAAGATGGATTACCGTGAAGCGAAGGACGCGCTCATGAAGATGGACGGCATAGGCGACAAGGTCGCAGACTGCATACTGCTCATGGGCTACAAGAAGCTCGACGCATTCCCCATAGACGTCTGGGTGAAGAGGGCGATGGAAAACCTCTACTTCGATGGCAAAAGGAAAAGCCTAAAGGAGATCCATGATTTCGCTTACAATAAATGGGGAGGGTATGCCGGATACGCCCAGCAATACCTATTCCACAACGCAAGGCTGAAGGGTTAGGTTTGATGCTTCCTGGTATAAATGAGATAGAGAAGGAGATACTCGGCCTCCAGGACAGGAAGGACAATGTGATGAACGTTTCAAGGGAGCTGATCAGGCTGACTGGAAAATGCATAACCATGATGCACACCGGAGACATGAAAGCTGCAGGGAAGATGCTGAAGGAAGTCTCGCTCATGGTCAAAAAGTTGGAGAAGGATGATGCCGGCTTCGAATACAACTCACAGCAGGCCTATCAGGAATACGTTGAGGCTGCGGTTCTTTACTCGATACTCGGGAAGCGCAAGATACCGACCGACAAGGAACTGGGAGTCGAGTGCATCCCCTACCTTCTGGGGCTGCTCGACGTGATGGGCGAACTGAAGCGGGAGGTCATGGAGAAACTGCGGAAGGATGACTCGGAGACCGCAGAGGAATACTACAATTTCATGGTAGAGATACACGATTCGCTTCTTCCGCTCAGGTTCAGCAGCTCGCTGATCATGGACTTCAGGAAGAAGCAGGACGTCGGAAGGATACAGCTCGAGAGCGTGAGCAGCGAACTCCTCTCGTTCAAGAACAGATGCGGGGGCAAGTGACCCGATTCTGCCAATGCCTAACTTGCAAGTGTCAGACTTTCTCCTGCAATCATCCTTTATATATTAGTGCGCTCTTCATAATCTTACCAGATTTGTGGGTGATTGATTATGGAAAGACCTTTTATCATAAGGATGGCGTCTCAGAAGGGGGGTGTCGGAAAGACCGTTACGGTCGTGAATCTTGCAACTGCGCTCAGCAGAACCGGAAACAAGGTATTGCTCATGGACGGCGATGCGAACGACGCGGGGGTCAGCATATATCTGGGCCTGAATGCTGATTTGCCAGATTTCAAAGACGCGATTTATGAAGGGATGACGGTTAAGGATGTTGTTGTAAAATACGAAGCGGCAAACCTGGACGTGATACCCAGCAAGGGTTTTGTCGGCATTTTCGCGCCCACCAATGAGCAGGTTACGCGCTTCGGCGACCAGTTTGCCGACTTGAAATACGATTTCATACTGACGGACACTGTTGCGGGCTTCTTCGTGCCCCAGCTGGACCTGTACTACAATGACGCCCTCATAATGACAACGCCTGATGAGCTTTCGATCCAGGCAAATCTGATGTTCACCAGGATGCTCGACAGCTTGGGCATAAAAAACAGCCTGGTTCTGAACAGGGTAAGCCCGGATAAGCCCAGGATACCGAAAGAGGAGCTATTGACCATGTTTGGAAAGCTTCCGAGGCTTGAGCTTCCCGAGGATAGGTTGGTGCCGGACAGCGTGGAGGCACACAAACCTGCGTATCTGATAAACAGGGGCTCACCGTTCTGCAAGGGGGTAGAGAAGCTTGCCGAGATGTATCTGGCTGAGAGAAGCAGCCTGAAGGAATCAGGGAATTTGTAATTGCAGTTTCGGTTTCAGGACTCCTGATTATTTTTCCCGCTTTTCTTCTTTCCCGTTAGAATCAAGTATTTTTATCCCAATCATCGCCATCTTGTAGCCTATGTTTGCGAAGAGAAAGAGAATTGCTATTGAGATCGCAATGTATATTGTTGAATTGAGTGGGGAGGTCACACTCTGGAGGGCGCTTCCCACAACCGCGGTTATGTTGTTTCCGGAGATGTTCCCGGTTGAAGGAGTCATGCCTCCGGATATGGCATTCTGGTATATCCCATAGCCGAGAAGGAAGGTGAATACCAGCATGATTAGACCGACTGCAAGCAGTGCGTAACCGAGATAGGGAGAGGCCATGTGATCGGGTAGTTAATGGGAAGAAAGGGATAAAGAGTTTTCTACTGGTCATCCTTCTTGCGGATGATTTTTCCTTACAAAAAGAACCTAGGGATTTAATTTCCTTGGAAGAAGGGACCAAAAAGCGACATCAGGCGCATCGGGAAAGTCTGCCATCTTACTTTGTCATTTGATTGTGTAGTTTTCCAGCTGGAAGATTGCCATCCCGGTAGTTCCGTTTACCCCTACACCGTTAGCAAGGAAGCCTCCGCTCCCAAATGACAATCCGAAGTATTTGATGTTGGCTATCGACGCATAGAAACTGGAGAGGGTACTGGAGTTGTAGTTTGCTGGAAGTCCACATACATTGGACCAATCTGTCGGATTCAGTGTGACGGATAATGTGGCAGAATAGTTTTCGGTGCCGAAGGTATAGGAGCCCGTTGAGCCGTCTGTTGGAGTTGCCCACCAGTAATTGCTATTTCCTGTCGCAATACAATCTGCGTACGTGCCATGCGGAAGATTTGATTGAATGAAAAGCCTTACGAAGGACATCGCGCTGTTATGCCCATCAGGATTACCTACAAAGGTAGTCGCCGCTGAGCTTGGCACTATGTTTATTTTGGCTGTTATGGTGTCAGAGTAGGAGAGCGATGCCGTGTAGGCGTTTAGCAGATAGTTGGCGTAGGCTGGGCTTGATGTAGTAGCATTTGGCATTGAAAATTCTACTCCACCACTGGGATTGGTTATGGCGTGAGCTGCCGGATAGAAGTGCAGGTTGCCATTTGGAAGTGCCACTTGTTCGTATACGGCCCATTGCGACCCGATCATAGGCTGTAGAGTGCTGCCTGCGTATGCAATTCCTATCAACAATGCCGCTAGGAGTGCGCCTATTCTTATTATCCTAAGACTCTTTTCCGTGCTGTGTCGCCCATACTTAATTCATCTGTCTAATATTTAAGTTTTATGGCTTTCGAAAGTTTGAGAGGATTATCGTATCCTATTCACATTCCTTCTGTCTATGGATTGCTTTAAAATCAGATTTTATAAACAATTCTCATCTGGCACGTATTTATATCTAGCGTGCCATAAAAATATTCTGGTGCTGTATATGGACATCAAATATGCTGAGACTAAGCAGCTTAACGTTCACCATCTCTATAAAATGAGTGAAAATGACCTGGCGAAGGAATGCCTGTCGAGGTACCAGGGTCAGAAGCAGCTCTTCTGGAGTGAGGGAATCCTCTTCCTTTTCGAGCAGGTCTCTCCAATAATGGGCGACGAGATCGCTGCAGATTATATCAAGGGAAACGAGCACTGGCATGAGGCGTACTACGCCGAGCTTCCGAAGTACAAGGAATACATCGAGCTCGAGGAAGGGGATTTCAAGGGAGCTAAGGTAAGAATCATAAACGCAAGCACATACTCGCCCCATAATGAGTTCTCAAAGTGGGTCAAGACGATCAAGAAGTAAATTGGGTCCGTAACTCAGCTTGGCTAGAGTGGAAGGCTTTTAACCTTTAAGTCGTGGGTTCAAATCCCACCGGGCCCGTTTCTGCTGAATTATTCCAATCGGGAATAGTTATAAATAGTGAAATACAGCAGTAGTTGACTGTTGAGAGTGAACTTTATGGTCGATGAGGCAAAGCTTGACAAGCTCAAGAAAATGCTCGAAAAGGGAGTGAACCCTTATCCCTATTCATACGGCCAGAAAGACCATGCACTGGAGATAACATCTGATTTTGATAAGTACAGTGGAAAGGAGGTAACGGTTGCCGGAAGGATAATAGGCATGCGGAGGATGGGCAGCCTTTATTTCATTGACCTGCTCGATTTTTCGGGAAAGATACAGATAATCGCAAGAAATGACCATGCACTGCCTGAGGCAATTGAACTGCTCAAACTGACAGACATTGGAGACATAATTGGTGTCAATGGTGTCGTAATAAAATCGCAGAGGGGCGAGATAAGCATTGAAGCCAAGGAAATGGACATCCTGTCCAAGTCGCTGAGAACCCTTCCGGAGAAATTCCACGGACTGAAGGATACAGAGCTCAGGTACAGAAAAAGATATCTCGATTTGATAATCAATCCAGAAGGAAGGAAGTTCTTCGTGGTGAGAGCAAAAATACTCAAAGGCATGAGGGATTTCCTTGACAGCAGAGGGTATTTCGAATTTGAAACACCTGTCCTCCAGGCAGTCTATGGTGGTGCGAACGCGAAGCCATTCAAGACGTACTATAATGCCCTGGAAACCGATGTCTTTCTGAGAATCTCGGATGAGCTTTACCTGAAGAGGCTCATGGTAGGTGGCTTCGAAAAGGTCTATGAGGTTTCGAAGGATTTCAGGAACGAGGACATAGACTCGACGCATAATCCCGAATTCACGCAGATAGAATGCTATGAGGCCTACAAGGATTACGAGGACTACATGAAGATGGTTGAGGAGATGCTGAGCGGCATAGTGAAGAAGCTCTTTGGTTCACATGTGGTGGAATACCAGGGCAAGAAGATAGATTTTGCTCCGCCTTTCAAGAGAGTTTACTGGGTTGAGGAGCTGAAGAAGAAAAGCGGGATAGATGTCTCGGAGCTTACAGATGCCGAGGCGAAGAAGATAGCGGAGAAAGAGAAGTTAGAGGTCCGAGTGAAGAACAATTACCATGTGGCCGATGCGCTTTTTGACAAATACATTAAACCAGAATTGCAGAATCCTTCCTTCGTGTTGGACTTCCCGGCTTACATGTGCCCGCTTACTAAGGATAAGAGAGGAAACAAGAAACTTAGCGAAAGATTCGAGCTTTTCATAGCAGGCTACGAGGAAGCGAATTCGTATTCTGAGCTAACTGATCCGGTAGAACAGAGAAGAAAGTTTGAGGAGCAGGAAGCGGTAAGGAAGAGGGGAGACGACGAAGCGCCTCTTTTTGATGAGGATTTCCTTGAGGCAGTGGAATTTGGAATGCCGCCGATGGCAGGACTTGGAATCGCGATAGATAGATTGGCCATGATCCTGACCAACAATGTATCCCTAAAGGAGGTAATCGCTTTCCCCGCAGTAAGGCCAGAGAACAGGCAGGAAGCAAAGCAGAAAAAGGACGGATAATCGTCTTTTTATATTATATTATACATACTTCTACTCATGCCAGGGTGGCAGAATCCGGTCAACGCGTACGCCTGGAAAAATTTCCTGCAAGCGTATGGCCTTCGGGCTTTCTGGGTTCAAAATGTCTTCTTGTAAGGTCATCCAAGAAGCTATGAAAATCCCAGCCCTGGCGTATTAATGAATGTATACGTCCAGCGCCGTTCTTAGGAAGAACTTAGGCCTCGTATTAGATGGTAACCGAATACGTAGCGGATGTTACAGTATAGTCCAATTTCAGGATTTTCTATTTCAAGGGAGAGATTTAGAGAACCTTAGCCCCATTACGCTTCCTATAATTCCAAGTAAGGCTCCCAGAAATCCAAAAGTACCTCCTAGACCAGGCCAGGATAAAGGAACTGCAATGCTTAAGACAAAAATGATACTGCAGCATTTCATTATTGTTTGCCTGCCACCACCATATGCAATGATGGCTGAAGCTAATACTACTATAGCTTCGGGTACAGGAACTATATCCATATATGATGGTTTTTGTCGAGTAATTATAATTGTACCAAGAATTATTACCGAACTTATCAATAGAAATATACTGCCAAGAAGAATTAATAGGAATATTGCTTTTGGCTTCTTTAATGTTTTTTCCTTGTTTCCGGTTTTTGCCATTTTATCATGATTGAGATGGTTTGACAGTGACTGTCGTCCTCGCGGTCGCAATAGTACCAAGAGGGTCGACTACTTTTACACAATAGGTTGTTGTAGAGCTAAGCGCAGGGGTACTGTACATATTTGCTAAAAATAAACTATATAAGCCCGATGAAGCTAGGATGTTTCCGGAGCAGGAGCTTCCCGAGTACCACTGAAATGAGTAATCAGTTGTGGTAGGACCAGAGCCACCAATGGGGTTAGCCATAAGCGTTTCACTCTCTCCCAGATTCACTGTTGAATTTGAAGGTGTAATTGAAACTGTAAGTGGTGGATTAACAATCACCATCATGGTGGTTGTTGACTTGATGCTCTGTGAATTGATGACCTTTGCACAGTAAATTGTTGTAGAATTAAGTTCAGGAGTCGTGTATGTAGCCGATGTTCCTAATACAGTTCCAGAGCATGAACTTCCTAAATACCACTGATAGGTATATGTGCCACTTGCTCCCAATTCAGCTACAGAGAGGGTAGCGGTTTGTCCCGAGTCTATTGTAGGACTTGCGGTGAAGTACGGTATGTAAGCTGCAAAAGGTGCGAAACCAGAAATTCCCTCTACTCCTTCCGCTGCAGCTAAATAACTTGTGTAGCCTCCCGTAACAGCACCAGATAAAGTAGCGCTTCCCCCAGCTGCGATTGTTGCAGTGCCACAGATAGCGATGTCTCCTGGACCAGCGGCTGCTCCGTAAACACAGATGACAAAGATTCCAGGAACTGAAGTGATTCCAGATTCAACTCCTCCGACTACTGTTCCGCTAACTGTTTCTCCAGCTACATATCCTCCGGCTCCTCCTATATATTTATTTGCAAGAGTTAGAACAAAATTTTGTAGGGTAGAATTTATAGTAGAATCTACTCCGGTGCCAGAAAGTGCGCAACTTGAAGCGAGTCCTGAAGCAGCACTTGGTGCATCAGGTAGAGAGGTCGGGTCAATGCTCTCAATCTGGTTTGCGAGCGAGGTTTCACATGCATTAAGTGAAAATCCCGGTTGGCTGACTGTCACGGTTGCTATGTTTGAGGTTCCTGTGGAGCCTCTTGAATCGGTCACTACAGTGTGATAGGAGAATGTTGCTCCGCTTGAAATTGCGGTTGCAGTATATATGAGGCCTGTCTGGCCATTTATCGGCGTTGAGCTATTGTACCATTGATAGGTGTCACCCCCTGAACCAGGATTGCCCACTGTTGCGGTGATTGTTATTGTCTGGCCAACGATTACGTTCTGAGATGCTGGAGATATTGAGATTGTTGGAAGTGCGACAACCGTTACCGTATCTGTTGCCGTTGCCATATCGCCAAGTGAGTCGGTCGCCCTTACGCAGTAGGTGGTGGTTGATATCAATGCGGGAGTTGTGTATGTGGATGAAGTGGCACCATTGATCGCTGTTGTGCATGCGGAGTTAGAGTACCATTGGTACGAATAGGTGCCACCGCCGCCGGTCGGGATTGCTGTTAGTGTTATTGTCTGGCCTGCGTCGACTGACTGCGATGCTGGAGAGACTGAGACTATTAGCTGAGTTGCTGCGGCTAAGGTGAAGGATTTTGAAGCCGAAGCTCCTCCTCCGCTTGCAGTGATTGTAACTGTTCCAGGTGAGGCACTGTTAAGTGTACCCATGAGCCATCCATTGCTGCCTCCTGGCCATGAGGTTGTAAATGTTCCTGTTGAAGTTGTTGTTTGTTGTGCCGCAAGGGTCCCGCTCCCGCCTAATGTTGGATTTATCTTCAATGTTATTGCTGTATCTGCTGGGAATCCAGTTCCAGACACTGTGAAAGTTGCTTCTGAACCTATTATGTAAGGTGAAGGATTTACTGAAAGTGTTAGTAACGAATTGACTGTAACTGTATCAGTGGCTGTTGCCCCATTGCCCAACGAATCAGTCAACCTTATGCAGTAGGTTGTGGTTGAAGTCAATGCAGGGGTCGTATATGTGGACTGCGTTCCGACCACAGTCCCGGAGCATGAACCTCCTGCATACCATTGGTAGGAATAGATGCCGCTGCCTCCGGATGGATTTGCGGTAAGCACTTCTGTTTGGCCTGAACTTACCGTTGGACTTGCGGGAGTGATTCCGACTGTTAGTGGTATGCCCGTGACAGTGAATGGTATAGTCTGAGACTGTCCTGTTGCTGAATTTGTAATTACGACATAGTAATTGCCATCTGCTTCAATCTCCGGCAGACCTTGCTGGTTAACCTGCCCGTTGTTTAGATAGCCTATGTAACCATACACGTAGTACCATGACCAGTATGGATAGCCTTCCGATGAAGGAGATGGAATATTTATCGCGCCATTATACATAAGTTGGTTTTGAGGATTATACCACTGGAATGTAATTGTAGTCCCATAATTGAAGTCTTGTAAGGTGTATAATGATACTGCTACTTCGTGATCTGGAGTGATAGTTGAGAGATTAAATGAGGTTGTGGCTCCTGTGATTTCAGCTAAGCAAGGCCAGTTATTAGCATTCGGAGTGCCTAGTGGTGCGCCGAAGACTTGTACTAGGGTGTAAGGAGAGCATGTCTCTTCAAGGCCCGTGCCAATATAGTAAGGCGGAGAGACTGAGGCACTTGCAATAAGTGCTGGAAATGCACCGTAACCTCCGGCTCCAGCCCATCCGACTTCGGTGCCCATATTACTCGTAGTTGAAACAACGTTGAAACCTGCAGCTGAAGCTTGAGCTACTCTGTAACCTCCAGCCACACTCACGTTGCTAGTATTTAGATTGCCTGCAGCTGAAGCCGTGCCGAGGCATAGCATAAATGCTACGAAGAATGTTATTATGGAATATGTGATTACATTTGTTCTGTATGTGTTTTTCCCCCCATTTTCAGATATTTGTTTCCCCATGTAAATCAAGAGGAATTGGAGTTGGGTTGTATATATACATACTCGATAAAAAAACGGATAAAATCTTAAAATCACGGTAACCTATAAGAATTAGTTTGTGCGTTTCTCCAATTTTATATAGCGCGTCAGTTTTTGGTTAGGTTGAAGGAGAGATGGTTGGTGAGATGGCAGCCGAAGAGACAATTATCATGCTTGCCTGGGTCTTAGGAAAATCCCCAACCGCATAACAATAATATGTGTTTGAACTGGATTTTATAGTATAGGTCGAAGGTTCAATTTGCAGGAATATAGGACCCAGTGGAGCCAGGTCAGTGGAGCAATTGGGCGAACTTCCGCTAGTCCATTGATAGACATACGGCGGCGTACCGCCAGATACGTTTGCTTTTAAGGTTATATTCTTACCGGACATATAAAAGGTGGGAATGCCAGCCGAAAGTTTAGGATTTACAGTCACGTTAAAGTATAATGTTGAATTCTGACCTTTGCGGTTGGTATAAACCAGACTGTAATGGAATGTGCCTGTTTTGCCTGCAATTGCCTGGTATGTGAAGTTAGTCTGCCCTGGAATCAGGTTACTGCTATTATACCATTGAAATTGTTCTCCGCCTGAACCGGAACTGAACATATTAGCTGTTAAAGATATTTGCTGCCCAATATCGAATTCCTGCCCGTATTTAGCTGGGACGTTTTGCGGAAATGAAGAGGGCAGGTTAGAGGGATATAAAAATGTGGCAATAAGCACGATAATAATGGCAATGGGTATGACCATAATCTTTAATAAAAACATACCTTCCATTTTATCACTTTTATCATTCTTCCGAATAGGTTTTATGGTTATATCATTGTAAGTTTTCTCGAATAATTCTTTATCTTAATTCGTCCTTTTTCTTTTTATCACTATAACCGCGCCATTGTTCTGGTTCATCTTGGTCTACATATCTTACACATATCAAGAGATATATACTTTTGTTGGTCGTGACTAGTGTGCACCAAGCTTTCCTTTTCGAGCTCAATGTTTCAGATCAGCTCCAGGAAGCAAAATAAGGCATCAGCCTGGCGTATTGTATTCACTAGGAGATGGGTTTATGCTCCGCACTTTCTGCATGTGATTAGTTCTCCGGCAGAATAGGGCATCTTTCGTCTGTGAGCAAATTGAAGTACGCATGTACTTTCGTGACATAG